>DHKE01000088.1 GCA_002404675.1 Porphyromonadaceae bacterium UBA4702
GGCGAATACGAGGACATACCCATCTCTTTCTGACACAGATACTTGACAATACAATAAACACATAAACTAACACCTTAATTCATTTTTCTATGAAACAGATCATGGTTATGGGCATCGCAGCCGCAGCATTGCTGACTGCCTCATGCTCCAACGACGAGACTGTCGAGATGCCCAAGGGCAGCGCAATCTCATTTGACAACGTGTTTGTCAACAACTCCACACGTGCAACCGACCTGACAGCCGCCAACCTTCAGGATTTCAAGGTATGGGGCTTCATCAACAATCCGACTGGTGTACTCTTCGACGGCGAGCGTGTGTACAACAATGCCGGCGCATGGACATACGACAACCTCCAGTACTGGGTAGCCGACAACATCTACTACTTCACTTCAATCGCACCGGCAACTGACGCACACTGGACATTCACCCCGACAACTGACGGCGCTGTCCCCACACAGGAGATGCACGGTGCTGGCACAATCTCATTCAACAATGAGGCTGCCAATGGCGAGCAGGATCTCCTCTACGCTTGGAATCCGAGTATCGCTTGCAACGATCCTTCCGCTATGGCAAAAGTCGGCCTCACATTCCAGCACCTCCTCTCGCGTGTGAAATTCACGTTCAAAAACGGTCTGAAGAACAACAACGCCAAGCTCGTTGTCAAGGATGTAGTCATCACAGATGCTCACACCCAAGGTTCTATCGACATGATGGCCAAAAATCCCGGATGGCATGACGTGAGCGGCGAGACTTCATTCCGTCTCGGATTCGACAACCACGCTGGCCAGATTGCAATCAACACCGGCGCATCGACAGGCACAAAATACCTCATACCGACTGATGCCACACATCCCCACCAGTGGCACGTCGATTTCACAATCGAGGTATACTTCGGCGATGTTGCTGCCGGAGAGTACCACCACACAGGTGTTATTATCCAGCCGTTTGACATGGAGATGGGCAAGAGTTACAACATCGTTGCCGAACTCAACGAAAACAACATCAACCCCACAGACAAGCTCTATCCTATCTTGTTTGACGTCACCGAGGTTGAGGACTGGGCAGACTTCACTGACCACAGCCTATACCAGAACCAGGTACATTAAGCCCACGCGGTGTGTCAAGAAAGTAGGGAGCTGTGTCAAAATGCGCAGACTGCGTATGATCGGGGCGGCAATGTAGGGACACGGCGTGCCGTGTCCGCAGCCAAATCATTGCAAAATCAACCAACTGTGTTTGTTGCCCTTCGGACACGGCTGAACGGCACGCCGTGTCCCTACGTGGCTGTGCCTATTTTGACACGCCACCGGAATTGTCATAACAAGAATTCAAAAAATAGGGTGCAGGGAGCGGGACATCTCCCTGCATCCACCGACAAGCCAGCATATCATTTACTAAACGGCTGGCTCTATACTATCAAAATACGACTCTAAATGACCGATAACAAATTCTATATCAATGGATCGATTTCTGCCGCTATGATTACCCTCGCCTCATGCGCCAGCGACGACATACCCTCCGGCGGCATGGTCTCTGACCGCATCTGCTTCCGGCAGGGGGAAGCCGCCGTGTATGGCGAAACGCGCTCTGACGGGCGGCAGTATGTGCTGCGCAACAGCGAGAGCACGGACACGCTCTGTATGCGCATGGAGACTGCGGACGGCATCGACACAGGCAGTGCCGCAACACGCGGCTCACAGGTAACCGACCCGAAAGGGTTGGCTGACTTTGACTGCTTCGCATACGTCGATGACGGCGGCAAGGAGAAATTCTACATCGACGGCGAAAAGTACCGCAACAGCGGCAATATGTATTATTCAGACAACGTGTATTTCTGGCCCAACCGTGACATGGACTTCGACTTCTATGCCGTTGCGCCGGCTGATGCCGAGGGGCTGCGGCTGCCGACCTCGCCCGACGACAGGTCGCTGTCATACACCGTCCCTGCAGATGTCGCCTGCCAGACAGACCTGATGTTTGCCACAAACAGCGTCATGCACAAGGCGGACGATAAGCACGATGCCGTGCCGCTGACGTTCAAGCACTTGCTCTCTGCCGTCAAAATAAAGACCGGCAAGACCATGCCCGCCGGCACGCTGCAGAGCGTCACTTTTGAGAACGTTTACTCCTCCGCGTCATACGACATGAAGAGCGGCGACTGGTACAGCTTGGGAGCTGCCGGAACATACACCGTAACCCCGAACACCGCTGTCACCGGAGAGGAGGGGCAGGAGATACTCGGCGGCGACAACACACTGCTCATGCTGCCGCAGAGGCTCGGCGCAGCCGGCACGAAACCTGCCGTCAGGATGACCGTAAAGTATTACGACACAGTACGCAAAAAGACATACACCCTCTCTGCAGACCTCAGCGGAGAGTGGCTAATGGGGCAGACGCACACATACGTCCTCAGCATAACCCCCGAATATGAGCTGTATTTCGCCACACACAACACGCACCATGCCGATGCCCACTACAGCATCATTCCAATTTCGGTAGCTTCGGACGGGTTGTACCGCGACGGAGGCTGGACGCTCGAAATAGTCGAAGGCCCGGCAAGCGCGACCCTCAAAGCGGATGCGCTGACACCATACGAGAAATCGGGCTACTGGCTCGAAGATGACGACAATTACAGGGCTTATTGCAAATCCGTCGGCATCAACAGCATACGCTCGCGCAAAGTCATAGGAACATATTTGGCAGCCACTGTCTACCTCTTCCTCGAGGAAAACGCCTCTGACAGCGACATCCCTATAACGCTCGAGCTGTATCCGGCTAAATATCCCAATGTGGAGTATGCCGAGAAAAAGCACGAGAAATGGACCATTATCCAGCATCACCCCAACTGGGACGCAAACGGCATCGGCTGGGAGGACATCGAGGAGGAAGTAACCGAAACGAAAGAGTTCCCCTACGGCTTCCTCTGGGACCGCAAGGTGACACTGCGCAGCAAGGATAAGATGAGTGCATTGAACGCTTGGCTGATAAAGATGGAACTACGCATAGGCGGTGGATTCGATATATTAACTGATGCTGAATACCCGGATTTTGTTACCGATATATCTGCTCCGGCAGTAAATATATGGGGAAGAAAAGACTACTTAATTTTCAGCCTTGACTATTCAAAAGTCAACAACGTGACCGGTGCCGCCTCTGCCACCGACGGCCTCGCCAACACATACGCGCTCTACACATTCTCTGGTTCAAATGCTATCAGCATAGAAAAATGGCTTCTCGATCAGGGGTTTGTTATAACAAGCCAAAGCGGCTCGACCGCTGATGTCTCGGACTATGCTGCTGGCATCTGCCTGCGCAAGAACAAGTTTACGCTCGAGCGTCTTCAAAATGGCAGCACCTACTCATATTCAATCAAGCAGCTGACGGCCGACGAAATCAAGTGGTATCTGCCGGCGACAAGCCAGTTCGCAACTGTCAGGGGGCTGAACTTCGGCGAAGGCTGCACTGCAATGGACGGCGACTACTGGACTTCTACCGCCTTGGGCGACAATGTGTCGGCATACGCATGGAACGGCTCGGCTTACTCGTCGCCGCGAATGACAGACAGACGCATACGCGCCGTCCGCCGTCGGTGATACAATAATTACAGCCCTCGGCGCGTATAATAAATGTGCCGTAATCCCGAATTGCAGGTCATCAGGATTACGGCACACTCATTTACAGACACATATCTACCGGAAACCGACACAACATATATGCCGACACCAGTAAGACCCAAAAAAGCTCTCGGACAGCATTTCCTGACCGACATGGACGTTGCCCGCCGCATAGCTGAAACCATCTCCGCCGATGCCGTAGGCTGCGGCTACGCCTCCCTGCCGGTCATCGAGGTAGGCCCGGGGACAGGCGTGCTGACGCAGTTCCTCATGCCCGAGCATACGCAGCTCACCGCCATCGAACTCGACGGCGAGAGCGTCGAATACCTCGCACACGCATACCCGCAGCTGCCCGTAGTCGCCGATGACTTCCTCCGCCTCGACTTGCGCGAGATTTACCCCGGCCAGTTCATGGTCATAGGCAACTACCCATACAACATCTCGTCGCAGATATTCTTCAAGGTGCTCGAGCTGCGCGAGCATATCCCCGTCGTCGCCGGCATGCTACAGCGCGAGGTGGCGCAGCGCATCTGCGCCGCCCCGGGGTCGAAGGTCTACGGCATCCTCTCTGTGCTGCTCCAAGCATGGTACGACTGCGAATACCTGTTCACTGTTGACGAAAACGTGTTCGCTCCGCCGCCCAAGGTCAAGAGCGGCGTGATACGGCTGACGCGCAACACGCGCACAGCCCTGGGCTGCGACGAGCGGAAGTTCAAGACCGTGGTCAAAACGTCATTCGGAATGCGCCGCAAGACGCTGCGCAACTCCCTCGCCGGCCTCATGTCGCCCGGCAGCGCCCTCTGCGGCGACTCAATCTTGCAGAAACGCCCCGAGCAGCTCTCCATAGAGCAGTTCATCGACATCACCAACCGCCTTTGACCCTTCACACCAGCGAGGCGAGCAAACGGTCAATGGCAGCATCGCGCCGCAAGGCAGCACGTTGCGCCGTCTCGGGAAACTCCCCGGCAGCTATATGCGACCACAGGTCAGCGGCGAGATACTCCTCAACCGCCGAGGCCATGGCTGCCTCGCGGACGGCATACCCGCTTTTCAGCGATATGCGCAGTGCCGAGCCGTCATAGACGGCACTGTCAGCCCACGACGACAGGCGGTCGGCAAGCCGCGCACAGGCATAGCCGATGCGGCGGCTAAGCAGCGGCAGACGGCTGGCGGAAACCAGCGGCGGACGCTTCCCCTCGTCACCCGCCTGACGGGCATAGAAACACTCTGCGGCGCTCTCTGCCGCAAGCGCCTCGACAATTCTCTCGTTACTTATTTCAATCATCTCTTTGTGGATTAAATTATTATTACTAAGTTTGCACACTCAAAGGAAATACAAATACCCAAACACCATGAAACACATACTCCTGTGGGCTGCCGTCTGCGCATCGCTGTCAGCTTCCGCAACCCACTACACCGCAACAGATGTTGCTTCAGCAGGCGACGACAAGGTGGTCGTGCCCGACTCTACAGGCTTCAAGTTCAAGGACATCAAGGTCGTCCGCACAGGCGCGGTACGCGACCAGAACAAGTCCGGCACATGCTGGTGCTTCTGCACCACAACGTTCCTCGAGGACGAAATCATGCGCAAGGGCGGCCCGGAGCTCGACCTGAGCGAAATGTTCACAGTGCGCCACTGCTACCATGACAAGGCCCTGAAATACATCTCGATGGACGGCAAGGTCAACTTTGCACAGGGCGGCGGCGCAGCTGACGTTATATACTCGCTGCGCAACTACGGCATCGTGCCCGAAAGCGTTTACTCCGGCCTCAACTACGGCGAGGAGAAGCACAGCCACTACGAACTCGAGGATGTCCTCAAGTCATACCTCGACGCTGTGCTGCGAAAAGGCAACAAGAAACTGTCCACAGCATGGCTGAACGGATTTGACGCCATCCTGGACGCTTACTTAGGCAAGCTCCCAGAGCAGTTCTCCGTTGACGGCAAGACATACACACCGCTGTCATACGCCAAGGCTATCGGCCTTAACGCTGACGACTACATCAGCATCACGAGTTACACCCACCACCCCTTCTACACCTCATTCCCCCTCGAAGTGGCTGACAACTGGCTCTGGGCCCCGTCAACCAACGTCCCCATGGAGGAGATGCAGGCTATCGTCGACAACGCCATCAACAACGGGTACACCGTAGTCTGGGCAGCCGACGTGAGCGAAGGCGGCTTCAAGTGGCGCCAGGGATATGCTCTGATGCCAGAGAAGAAGACTGGCTCAGACCTCGAAGGCTCAGAACTCGCCCGCTGGGTGCAGCTCTCCGACAAAGACCGCGAGAACGCCACATTTGACATCAAGGGCCCGGTCAAGGAAATCACCGTGACACAGGAGATGCGCCAGCGCATGTTTGAGGACAAGGAGACTACCGACGACCACGGCATGGTAATCGTAGGCATCGCCGAGGACCAGAAGGGCAACCGATACTACAAGGTCAAGAACTCTTGGGACACCAACCAGCTCTACGGCGGATACTTCTACGTGTCTATGCCTTACTTCCTCGCCAAGACACTCAACATACTCGTCAACAAGGAGGCTGTGCCCAAAGACATAGCCCACAAGTTCAAATAAATACCGGCTTCTGAACGGTCAACACCCCGAGGGGCGGCTGTCATCTCCGACAAAGAGAGGCAGCTGCCCCTCTTCCGTCGCCCGACGTGGCGCGACACTGCGCAGCTGCTCGCCGAGGCGGCGCACACGCTCCTCCAGTGCCTGCTTCTCACGGCGCAATGCGGCTATCTCGCTGCGAAGCTCCTTCACCTCCTCACGGTGAAGGGCATGCTGGCGTTCCTGGTTGGCATACAGCACGGCGATAGTCTTTTCCAACGCCTCCACCTCCGTGCCGAGGGCGGCGGCATTGATTTGGCGGCGGTTCTGGCGCAGCGTCGCCAACGTGTTCAGCAGCTGCGTCACTGCCCCTCCGCCGAGCAGTCCAAGTATAAGCTCTTTCATAAGTGATAGTGATTTTGCGGGCATACCGCGGAACGGTTCACCCGAATTTGCAATATTTCCGACGGGGCGCGAAAAAATTATCTACACCCCCTTTCCAGCCGAAACGGCAGCAACCCTCGTGCCACAACTTCCACGTGTCAACAGGTGTAAAATCTCATGTCGGACGATAAAACGCCGCCGAACAGCATATCGCCGCATCGGAAACAGCCGACTGTCCTGTCAATATGAAAACATCGCAAATTGCACATCAAACACAAAAATGAGGTTGAAACAGCGCATTTGTCACGCTGAATATATGATAAGAACCGCATATTGCCGATTTTTTCACCCAAAAAATTTCGTTGTTCAAAAAGTTTTCTGTACCTTCGCAGCAGACAAAGAAATAAAACCCAAGGTTATTATTTTTAGCATGGATACAATTGGGTTCTGTCAGGCCGGGAGGCCGCAGCCGAACCTGTTCATTTAGCAAGAATAAGAGTTAAAGACTGGATGCAGCCGATGCGAACCGCCTGCCATTCAAAAGCCAGACACTCCCGGGTGTCAGGCTAAGCGGAAAGTCAGGGATGTCATGACATGGCATCCCTCCTTTTTCATGCGGCAAATGTCACGCAAAAGGGGGCGAAAAGCGCGACCGAGGCGCGGTGTTGGCAATGTTTAACGCAAATATCACGCCTCGCCGTTGCAAGGCCGCGAAAAATGCGCTAAATTTGCACACGCATTATTCAATAGAATCTGATTTGGATAATATGCTGTTTTACAAATAAGCAAGAAAAGCAGAAAACAATAATAATTCTTTTTCATTTGAATTGCGACAGAAAAGGTAGCACGCGATGTGAATCGGGTGCTATTTTCATTCCGACGCACGCAGTGTGCCAAAGCCATGGCTTTGCGCAGCCTAAGTAGGGACACGGCGTGCCGTGTCCGCCGTGCGACAACAGCAATTATTTTGATTTACAGCAATCTGTCGGTGCAAGCACGGCACGCCTATCCCTATCTTGTAGGCGACAAGCCTCGTGTAATTACAACCGTTGATGACAATCTTGCCGACAGTAAAACAGCACTGCCTGAAACCCTGTCCAGCGGTTGCGGTGTTGCAGATTCCGCAAAAAAGACGTATATTTGCAGCCTGAAACCGGACAGCCTCGTAGTTCAACGGATAGAACAAGGGTTTCCTAAACCTTAGATCGGGGTTCGATTCCCCGCGGGGCTACTATCCACACGCGCAGACGGTCAACCGCCAGGCACACGCAAAACACTGCGGCGGCAAACAGCAGTATCGCCGCCAAGTCCGCGCCCGGCGGCAGATTACGGTACAGGCTGCGGCACGCGGCAAGGTAATGCGCAAACAGCAACGGATTGAAATGTATCAGATAGACAGCCAGCGACGAGGCGGCTGCGGCGTTGACGGTGCGTGATGTCCAAGGCTTCATCCCGGCAAACGTCAGCACAAGCCCCAACGCGCCCGCTATAACGAGCGGCGAATTGTATGAGTTGACCCATGCCGGCACGCTGCCGCGGCACGCCAGCATCAGCAGCGTGACAACGGTGTTGGCAACTACGCAGCCGGGGTATATCCACACCATGGCACGCCGGCGCCGCGTATGCCATTGCAAGCGGTGCGCCAAATGCCCCAGCAGGTACAGCCCGATGAACGACAGCAGCGAATAGCCGTTGAGGAAACCGTCGGCGTTGCATATCCACCCGTAGACTGTCTGGAATGCGAAAAACGAGCCTGTGACAACAGCAAGGCGGCGCACGGTGCAGCTCGCGGTGAACGCATTCAGCACCGGCGACAGCAGCATCAGCCCGATATAAGACCGTATGAACCAATGGTGATAGCCAGGGACAAGCGTCAGCCACGCAGTGGGGCACTGCTCTGCCGGTATCCCGAGCGTGGCCGCGACGACACCAATAATCAGGAGAGCGTAAAACATCACCTGAAACAGCAGCGACCCGAGGGAGCGCACGGTAAGCCGCACGCCGAACCACCCGGAGATGAGGACAAACACGTTGACCGCCACCAGCGACAACTGTTCGAGCAGCACCCGCGCCGCCGTCTCAGCCGGCGACACGGACAGGTCTGCCGCTGCCGGCACGCCCAGCGCAGCATAGTCAGCGTGCAGCACCAGCACCATGAACATGGAGAGGAGGCGCAGCAGCTCGATGTTGGAAAGCCTCGGCTTGCGGATGCCCGTTCCGCCCGGCGGCGTGCCAGCCAGCGCCGTCACTTGCCGTTCTTATCTTTTAGGAGGTCGCGTATCTCCGTGAGCAGCGCCTCCTCGTTGGACGGCCCGGCCGGTTCCGCCGGCTTCTCCTCCTTCTTCTTTTTCAGCTTCATCATCAGCTTCAGGCACACGAATATGCTGAAGGCGATAATGAGGAAATCCACGATGTTCTGGATGAAAAGGCCATAGTTTATCGCCACCTCCTGCACAGCCGCCGCGCCGTCCGTGGCGGGCTGGGCTTCTGTGACCACATACTTGAGGTTCTTGTAGCCGTCGCCGCCGGTGATGACGGAAAACACGGGCATGATGATGTCATCGACGAGCGAGGAGACAATCTTGCCGAACGCGCCGCCGATGATCACACCGACCGCCATGTCGAGGACATTTCCCTTCATCGCGAAGTCCTTAAAGTCTGCTAAAAATTTCTTCATGCGTTATGTCAATTGGTTGTTGAAACGTTGTCTATGTACAAGGGCAAAGCCCCCTAGGCATACCTTGAGGCGCAGCTGCCGGAACCGCGTTGCTATACAACGTGTTGCGGACAGCGAGAGCCGCGCAGGGAATTTATTCGATGCAAAAGTAGCGCGAGATGAAAATTAATTGTTACTTTTGCAGTCGAATACTCCCGACCCAGGGTATTCGGGAGTACAAAATTAGAAAAAATATTATCAACCAAAAAACAGAATAGCAATGACAAAAGTTGGTATTAATGGATTTGGCCGCATTGGGCGGTTCGTATTCCGCGCCTCTACCAAAAGAGACGACATCGAGGTGGTAGCAATCAACGACTTGCTGCCCGTTGACTACATGGCATACATGCTGAAGTACGACACGATGCACGGCCAGTTCGAGGGTACTGTGGACTACAACCTCGAGAAGAGCCTGCTCATCGTCAACGGCAAGGAAATCCGCGTGACTTCATGCCGCGATCCGAAAGAAATCAACTGGGCTGCCGCTGGCGCTGAGTATGTAGTTGAATCTACCGGCCTATTCCTGACAAAAGAGAAATCACATGCCCACCTCGAGGCCGGCGCCAAGTATGTCGTGATGTCCGCTCCCTCCAAGGA
>DHKE01000092.1:0-13933 GCA_002404675.1 Porphyromonadaceae bacterium UBA4702
ATGGTGTGCAGCTCGTCGATGAACAGGATAATGTCGGGGTTTTTGGTCAGCTCGTCGAGGACCGCCTTTATGCGTTCCTCAAACTGTCCTCGGTATTTTGTTCCGGCAAGCATCCCCGCCATGTCGAGGCCGACCAGTCGTTTGCCGACCAGTATGCGAGGCACCTTGCGCTGGACTATCCTCAGGGCGAGGCCCTCGACTATTGCAGACTTGCCCACCCCGGGTTCGCCTATCAGCACTGGGTTGTTCTTCTTGCGCCGTGCGAGTATCTGCGCCAGCCGCTCGATCTCCTTGTCACGGCCTATGACCGGGTCGAGTTTCCCCTCGCGGGCTGACTTGGTCATGTCATAGCTGAACTTGTCGAGGGCAGGGGTGTCCGACCCTGGCTCGCCATCCTTGCGCTTCTTGCCCTTGCTCTTGTCGCCGGACTGCCGGAATGGCTGTTCATCGTCGTCCTCCTCGTCTTCGTTCCCGAATGTCGGTCCGGCAACTGGCTCTGCGTCGAGGCTGTCGATAGTCTGTATGGATATGTTGAAGTTGAAATACTTTTCCTTCAATTGTTTCAGGAAGTCGCTGTCCATAGATCTTTTGTCGTGAATAAGGGCGAGAAAGATGTGTTCGCCGCCGACAGTCTCGGCTTTCAGCTTCCGGGCCTCTGCGGTGGCGAGCTGCAGATGCCGTATTGCCGGGATGGCAATTTTGTACTGCTGCTCGAACAGTGTGGTAGACTCGATGTTGGACTTGTCGTTGGTGATGTGTTCTTCGAGTTCGTTTACGAGAGCCTCAATGTCAACGTTTACCCGGCGGAGTATTTCCACGATGTTGACATTGCCAGTTTCCCCCTGGCGGAGAGATGCCAGGAGGAAATGTTCGCTCGTGATGACAGGCGCCCCGAGTCGTTGGGCCTCTTTCAGCGCGAGTTCGAGTATCGGCTTGAATTGCTTTGCGAAGTCGTTTCTCATTTTATAAGTCAAAATATGAAAACTTGGAGCGGACGGCTGCAATTCTTATGCCAAAAACGCAGTTAGGGTCAAGAACGCACTATTACAGAGCCTGAGCCCTGGTGTGTGGCGAGCACGAGCACTTCGGCTATCTGCACGTGTTTGGGCGCGTTGGCTGCATATACAGCGACATCCGCTATGTCATCGCCTGTCAGGGGCTTGATGCCTTGGTACACATGGTCGGCGCGGTCGTTGTCGCCGTGGAAGCGCACGCGGCTGAAATTGGTTTCGACAAGCCCTGGCTTGATGTTGGTGACACGCACGGAGGTGTGTGCCACGTCGATGCGCAGCCCGTCGGTTATCGTCTTGACAGCGGCTTTTGTGGCGCAATACACGTTGCCGCCGGCGTATGCCGCGTCACCTGCCACAGAGCCTATGTTGATGACGTGGCCGCAGTCGCGTTCCACCATTGCCGGCACTATGAGGCGGGTCATGGTGAGCAGCCCCTTGATGTTGGTGTCTATCATGGTGTCCCAGTCGGTGTAGTCGCCTTCATATTCAGGTTCGAGGCCGAGGGCGAGGCCGGCGTTGTTGACCAGCACGTCTATCTGTTTCCACTCCTCGGGGAGCGAGCCTACTGCTGCAGTTGCGGCTTCGCGGTCACGCACGTCAAAGCAGAGGGTGTGGACCTGTGCGCCGGATTCTTCCAGTTCAGCAGCGAGGCCTGCAGTTCTCTTGGTGTCGCGTCCGGTGATGATGAGGCGGTAGCCCGCTTCGGCAAACTTGCAGGCACAGGCGCGGCCTATTCCGCTTGTCGCGCCAGTTATAAGAACGGTCTTTTTCATGATGAGGTGTCGTAATGTGTTTGTGTACAATGATATGCAGCGGATGTGTGCGCCGCAGCGTTGCAAAGGTAATAAAAAAACGGCTTGCCGGAGTAACTTTTGCCTCCCTAAACGCTCCAACAAACAAGACCCCACAGCGAGCGAAGCACTCAGCCCATCACGCTGTGGAGGTGCAAAGCGGCGTATGATTTTCAAATTTGAAATAAAATCACTAACTTTGTACCTGAATAGGCTCATGCTGCGGCATGGGGCAAATGCCCCGCTTGCAGGAGCAGTCTTAACACAAAATATATTGCAATGCAATCAGAGGACAAGATAATACCGATTAATCTAGAGTCGGAGATGAAGAGCGCGTACATAGACTACTCGATGTCTGTGATAGTCTCCCGTGCGCTTCCCGATGTGCGCGACGGCTTCAAGCCCGTTCACCGTCGTGTGCTTTTCGGCATGAACGAACTTGGCAACACATTCTCCGGCGAAACCAAGAAGTCGGCGCGTATAGTCGGCGATGTCATGGGTAAGTATCACCCTCACGGCGACTCGTCGATATACATGACCATGGTGCGTATGGCACAGGACTGGTCGCTGCGCTATCCGCTGGTGTTCGGACAGGGCAACTTCGGCTCGATAGACAACGACGCTCCCGCAGCGATGCGTTATACGGAGGTCAAGCTCGCCAAAATGGGCGAGGAGATGCTCCGCGACCTTGACAAGGACACCGTGGACTTCGTCCCCAACTTTGACAACACGCTGACTGAGCCGTCAGTGCTGCCGACTAGAATACCAAACCTGCTGGTCAACGGCGCATCTGGCATCGCTGTCGGCATGGCGACCAATATGCCGCCGCACAACCTGACGGAATCGCTGAACGCCTCGCTCGCGCTGATAGACAATCCCGAACTCGAGGTGGAGGACCTCATGGAATACATCAAGGCTCCGGATTTCCCCACCGGCGGCGAGATTTACGGTATGCAGGGCGTGCGCGACGCTTTCTTGACCGGCCGCGGACGCATCATAATACGCGGCAAGGCTGAAATCGAGAGCGAAGGCAACCGTGACGTTATCGTCATTTCCGAGATACCGTACGGTGTCGTCAAGAAGGAATTGGTCGAGAGCATCGCGGCTCTGGTGGTAGAAAAGAAGATAGACGGCATCACCGACATATCAGACACTACGGCTCGCGGCAAAATGCACATTGCCATAACAATAAGGCAGGATGCCAATGCGCGTGTCGTGCTGAACAAGCTGTACAAGATGACGCAGCTGCAGACCTCGTTCAGCGTCAACAACGTGGCTCTGGTCAACGGCCGTCCCAAGACTCTCAACCTCAAAGAGCTGCTCCAGGCATTCGTAGACCACCGCCATGAGGTGGTCATCCGCCGCACACGCTATGACCTGCGCAAGGCCGAGGAACGCGCCCACATACTGAAAGGCCTGATGATAGCCTGTGACAACATAGACGAGGTTATCGCCTTAATCCGCAGCTCCAAGACCCCTGACGAAGCCCGCACACGGCTGGGCGAGCGGTTCGGGCTCGACGAGGTGCAGACACGCGCTATCGTGGAGATGCGTCTGCGTCAGCTCACTGGTCTCGAAATGGACAAACTGCACGCCGAGTTTGACGAGTTGCAGCGACAGATAGAGTGGTTCAACAAGATACTCACCGATGATGCCGTATGCCGGCAGGTGATGAAGGACGAACTCATCGAGATACGCGACAAGTACGGTGACGAGCGGCGCACGCGCATCAACCAGTTCTCCGGCGACTTCAACGTCGAGGACTTTTATCCCGACGATGAGATGATTATCACCATCTCACATCTGGGCTACATCAAGCGCACGCCGCTGACCGAATACCGCGCGCAGCACCGCGGCGGCGTGGGCGCGAAGGGCAGCAGCACACGCGAGAGCGACTTCATCGAGCACATATATTCCGCATCCAACCATAGCTATATGCTCTTCTTCACACGCAAGGGTCGTTGCTACTGGCTGCGTGTGTATGAAATCCCCGAAGGCGCGAAGGCCACGAAGGGACGAGCCATACAGAACCTCCTCAACATCGACTCCGATGACTGCGTCAATGCGTTCATCTGTGTCAAGCACCTCGACGACCAGGAGTACATCAACACGCACAACCTCATATTCTGCACCAAGCGCGGCCTGATAAAGAAGACTTCGCTCGAGGCTTATTCCCGCCCGCGCCTGAAGGGTGTCAATGCTATTGTCATCAGAGAGGACGACCAGCTGATACAGGTGAAACTCACCGATGGCAACTCCGAAATAATTATCGCCGACCGCAAGGGACGCGCTATCCGCTTCCACGAGTCGAAGGTGCGCGAGATGGGACGCATGGCCGCCGGTGTCAAGGGTATGCAGATTGACGCTGACGACGAGGCAATCGGCATGATAGCCATGGGCGGCGACGATAAGGAGACCGTCATGGTAGTTTCTGAGAAGGGCTTCGGCAAGCGTTCTGCACTTGAGGACTACCGCATTACCAACCGTGGCGGCAAGGGCGTGCTCACGATGAAGGTGACTGAAAAGACCGGCGAGGTCATCGCTATAAATAATGTGACTGACGATGACGACCTCATCATCATCAACCAGAGCGGTGTCACGCTGCGCCTCCCTCTGCAGCCTATCCGCGTGATGGGACGCAACACACAGGGTGTCAAGCTGATTGACCTGACCAAGCGCGGCGACAGCATCGCCTCGGTATGCAAAGTGGCGTCAGACCCTGAAGACTGTGAGGCCGAGGGTGCTGAGGGGGCTGGAGAGTCCGCAGGCGCAGAGGCTTCTGGCGACGCTCCGACTGCTTCTGAAACCGAAGAGGACAACAACACGACCGAATAACAACAACATTTACACGATAACTTATGAAAAAGCTTCTATTCATTGCACTATGTACCGCTGCTGTAGGCTCGGTAAGTGCGCAGAAAGCAAATGTCGATGCCGCGAAGAAACTCGCCGGCAAGATTGACAAAATCGAGGAGGCACGCGCTCTCATCAAAGAGGCTATCGCCAACCCCGAAACAAAAGACCAGGCCAATACATACGTCATTGCATCAGATATCGAGCTGAAAGCATACGACAAGGCCAAGAAAGGCCTCGGTCTGAACAGCGAGAATGCTGAACCTGAAAAACTCGCGCAGATGAACAGCTATCTGCTCAACGCATATCCCCTCATCCTCCAGTCTGTCCAGGTTGGGGAGAACGACCCGAAGAGCAAGGCTCTCGGCGAGGCGCAGAAGAAGCTCGCCCTCCATGTCAACGACTATTTCCAGGCTGGCGCAGATTTGTATGGCGCCAAGAAGTACTATCCCGAGGCATACCATGCATTCGAATACTACGGTGACATTCCCGCACTCCCGTTCATGCAGGGGACTGTGAACATACCTGACTCTATCCGTGCCACTGCGTATTACAATGCAGGTCTGAGCGGGTGGGCTGCAAGCGAGCTCCCTGCAGCTGCAGCTGCTTTCAAGAAGGCCGTCAACACCGGCTATGACAAGCCCGAGGCTTACATATACGGACTGGCATGCTGGCAGAACATGATGCAGAACGACTCAACCGTATACGACATGGCGCAGTCTGAAATATTCGAGATTTCCAAGCTCGGTTATGCCAAGTTCGGCATGAGCCAGCCTGTATTCCTCAACAACATGGTAAACGTGCTTGTGGAACAGAATCAGGAGCAGCAGGCAATTGACCTGATCGGTTCGCTGATTGCTGAAAATGAATCAGCTGCCCTCTATGGCTTGCGCGGATATGTCTATGACCGCATGGGTAAGGATATGGAGTCGGAAGCCGACTACCGCAAGGCAGCGTCGATGGAAGATGCAGATTTCGAGACACTCAAGAATGCCGGCAAAAAGATTTTCCGTCGCGGTACTGAACTGTGGAACGAAATCGAGGGCAATTCCGCTGAGGCAAACGCCAAGCGTAAGGAGGTGCGCGAGAACTATTGGGGACGCGCATTTGAGATCGCGAACAAAGCTAAGATGATCAAGCCCGCCGATGCCAATGCATCTGACCTTGATTACCTCCTCGACCAGATTAACTACGCCCTCGAATCACTGAGATAAAACGCTGTCATTGACAGCCCGATATCAGGAGGCGGCACCGCGAGTATACGGTGTCGCCTCTGTTATTGTTTTTTTAGTAAAAATCCAATCTCCTCTCCGATATTAGTTTTTATCATTACGGCAAAATGTGCTAACTTTGCAAAGTAATTGAGCCGATATATGGAGTCTACGAAAAAGATAAAGTCAGCATTGGTCTCCGTCTACCATAAAGACGGTCTCGAAGAGATACTTAAATTGTTGAACGACAATGGTGTACGCCTTTTTTCAACAGGCGGCACACACGAGTTCATCAAGGGTCTCGGATATGAGTGTGAAACGGTGGAAAGCATCACGGGCTACCCCTCGATACTCGGAGGACGTGTCAAGACGCTTCACCCCTCAGTGTTTGGCGGCATCTTGTGCCGTCGCGACAATGCTGCCGACAGGGAGCAGACCTCGAAATACTCTATCCCCGAAATTGACTTGGTCATCGTAGACCTATACCCGTTTGCCGACACAGTCGCTTCCGGCGCGTCGGAGGCTGACATCATCGAGAAAATCGACATAGGCGGCATTTCGCTCATCCGTGGAGCTGCCAAAAACTACAATGATGTCATCATTGTGGCCTCCAAGGCTCAGTACGCCCCCCTCGCGCAGCTGCTGGGCGAGTCTGGCGCACAGTCCACTCTCGCACAGAGACGTGAGTTTGCCAAGCAGGCATTTGCTGTTTCTTCGATGTATGACTCGCAGATTTTCAACTGGTTTGACGGCGGCGACATGTCGGCAATGCGCCTCGCGGACGACGGCAAGATGCACCTGCGTTACGGCGAGAACCCTCACCAGCAAGCGTGCTTCTACGGCGATTTCAGCAAGGTGTTCGACAAGCTTCACGGCAAGGAGATATCCTACAACAACCTTCTCGACATCGATGCCGCTGTTTCGCTGATTGCTGATTTCGACACTCCCACATTCGCTATCCTCAAGCACAACAATGCGTGCGGCATCGCCTCGTGCGACAATATCATGCAAGCATGGGAGGCAGCTCTCGCTTGCGACCCGGTTTCCGCATTCGGAGGAGTGCTTATTGCCAACCGTGACATAGACGCTGCTACAGCCGAGAAGATCAACTCCATTTTCTTTGAGGTAATTATCGCCCCGGCTTACAGCGAGGATGCCCTGAAGACGCTGAAAACGAAGAAGAACCGCATTATACTGGTGCAGAAATGTGCGGTTGACAGCAAATACCGCTACCGCTCGGCGGTCAACGGCGTATTGTGTCAGGAGAAGGATGCGAAGGTGGAAACACTTGCTGACCTGCGTCAGGTGTGCAAGCGTGCAGCCTCCGACAGCGAGTGTGCAGACATGCTCTTCGCCCTCAAGGTGGTCAAGCACAGCAAAAGCAACTCTATCGTCCTTGCCAAGGACGGGCGTCTCTTGGCTTCTGGCGTAGGGCAGACCTCGCGTGTAGACGCGCTGAAGCAGGCTATCGTGAAAGCCCGCTCATTCGGGTTTGACCTTACCGGCGGCGTGATGGCCTCGGATGCGTTCTTCCCCTTTGCCGACTGTGTTGAGATAGCGCACGAGGCCGGGATTACCGCTGTGGTTCACCCGGGCGGCTCGATACGCGACAACGAGTCGGTAGAATACTGCGACGCGCATGACATGGCAATGGCAATGACCGGTTTCCGTCATTTCCGTCATTGACCCGCAGCAGCCGGGACACTCCGGCTGTCGTATCGAACTTCCTCACTAACTGAGCCGGCAGTCTCCGGCAACCTCTCAAAATCGAATTACAATGGCTAAAAAAGTAAAGACAAGCAAATCGTGGTTCTCACGGCTATTCTCCTTCACACAGGAGATAGCCATGGACTTGGGAACTGCCAACTCCATAATCATCCACAACGACCAGATTGTAGTCGACGAGCCGTCGGTTGTGGCTATCGACAACAAGACCGAGGAACTGCAGGCGGTTGGTACTGCGGCTCACCTGATGGAGGGTAAGGAACCTCCGGGACTGCGCACCGTGCGACCGCTGCGCGATGGCGTGATAGCCGATTTCCAAGCTGCAGAGGTGATGATACGCGGCATGGTAAAGATGGTAGGGTCGAAACGGTGGAAGTTCACCCCGGCTCTCCGTATGGTAGTCTGCATTCCCTCTGGCTCGACGGAGGTGGAAATCCGTGCGGTGCGCGACTCCAGCGAACACGCCGGCGGCCGCGACGTGTACATGATATACGAGCCTATGGCTGCTGCTCTCGGCATCGGCCTCGATGTGGAGGCTCCGGAGGGCAACATGATAGTTGACATAGGCGGCGGCAGCACTGAGATTGCTGTCATATCCCTCGGCGGAATAGTATGCAACAAGAGCATTCGCCTCGCCGGGAATGACCTTTCAGAGGATATCAAGGAGTATATGGGGCGAGTGCACAATGTCAAGGTGGGTACGACAACGGCGGAACTCATCAAGATACAAGTAGGCTCGGCTCTCCCCGAGCTGGACAATCCTCCAGAACCGTTTACCGTAATCGGGCCGAACCGCATTACTGGCTTGCCGATGGACGTGGTGGTGACATACGATGAGATTTCCAAGTGCATCGAGAACACTATCAGCAAGATGGAGAATGCTGTGCTCGAAGCTCTGTCGCAGACTCCCCCGGAGCTGTATGCCGACATAGTCCACAACGGCATCTATCTCGCCGGCGGCGGCGCGTTGCTGCGCGGCCTTGCGAAACGATTTACCGACAAGATTGGCATCGAGTTCAAGGTGGCTGACGACCCGCTGCACGCTGTGGCAAAGGGTACGGGCGTCGCCCTGAAGAATATCCACCGCTTCTCGTTTCTGATACGGTAACAATGTGCAGCGAGCGGTACACCTAAAGTCTACGGAAAGTGCGCAACCTGCTTAATTTCCTGATTAAGTACAGAGCATGGTTTGTCTTCATATTCTATGTGCTGGTAAGCTGTGTCCTGATAGTCAGCGGCTCCGCATACAGGCTGTCGGTGTACATGACTTCGGCTAACGCTGTCACCGCTACGTTGAACGAGGCGACATCGAGCGTCACCGGCTATTTCAACCTCAGCAGCGTCAACGCCTCGCTCGAGCAGCGCACAGCGCAACTCGAAGCAGAGGTGCTTAACCTTCGTGAGCAGTTGAACTGCTATCAGGCGATAGTGGGCGACACACTGGGGCGCGACGCTGCTATGCAGCAAGCTCGCTTCTCCTATATACTCGCTCCTGTCATTTCAAGCACATGGCATCGTCCGCGCAACTACATAACAATTTCTAAGGGCAGACAGGACGGTGTCCGTCCCGGGATGGGCGTGGTAGACCACAACGGCGTGGTCGGCGTGGTCAATGCGTGCAGCGGACACACGGCGCGTATTGTGTCGTTGCTCAATGAGGCGCAGCCCTTTTCGGTCAAGCTGAAGGACACGCCATACGTCGGCACGCTTTGGTGGAAGGGCAATGACCGCAAAATCGCTTATATGGTGGAAGTGCCGCGCCATGCAAAATACCACACTGGCGACACGGTTGTGACAAGCGGGTATTCCACCACATTCCCGGCTGGCATCCATGTCGGAACGGTCATGGGGGCAGTGCGCGGCGATGACGACAACTATTTCACGCTCAAGGTGCGCCTTGCCACCGATTTCGCTAACCTCACGGCTGTCCGTGTCATCAAGGATGTGCGCAGGGCGGAGATAGACACTCTTGCCAAATATGACCTGAAATAACGCGCCGGGGCAAACAAGAATGAATGAGATATGAACCGCAGGATTATAGCGATAGCCGCGCTTTTCATCATACTGCTCCTGATTCAGGTGCTGGTATGCAACCATATTGTGCTGTTCGGGGTGGCTGTGCCGTTCATATTCGTGTATTTCATCATCACGCTGCCCCTCGATGTGGGACAATGCACGCTGCTTACTCTGGCGTTCCTGCTCGGGCTTGGCGTGGACGTATGTTCCGACACGGCAGGCATGAACGCATTGGCGTGTACTGTTGTTGCAATGATGAAACGCCCCTTGTTCTTCCGGTTTGTGCTCAAGGACGACAAGTCGGTCACGCTCTCTCCCTCGGTGGCATCGATGGGCTTCGGGCAGTACCTGCGCTACTCGGCGTTGCTTGTCGCCGTTTACTGCGTGCTGGTGTTCAGTGTGGAATACTTCTCGTTCTGCGACATCAGCGAGATACTGGTGAAAGGGGCGGCAAGTGCGGCTCTCACAACGGTGCTGATACTCATCGTGGACAGCTTATCATCTGCAAAACGTGAGAAAAGACTATAAGTTAGAAAAGCGTAAATATGTCATAGGCGGGTTTATATGCCTCATCGTCCTGATATACATAATACGCCTGTACAACCTGCAGGTGGGCGATGACAAGTATAAGACGTCCGCCGACAGCAACGCTTTTCTGGAGAAAATCATATATCCTGCGCGAGGACTGATATATGACCGGGAGGGACGGCTCGTGGTGTTCAACCAGCCGGCGTATGATGTCATGCTCATACCCAAGGACGTGGGGCAGTTTGACACCCTTGCTCTCTGCCAGGTGCTCGGCATGACACGCGAGCAGCTTGACGACAAGTGGCGTGAGATGAAGGACCCTCGCAAAAATCCGGGCTACTCCTCATATACGCCGCAGAAACTCATCTCGCAGCTCTCGCAGCAGGACTACGGCCGCTTGCAGGAGAAGCTCCACATGTTTCCCGGCTTTTTCATACAGAAACGCAATATACGTCAGTACAACTACGCTTGCGGCGCAAACATACTTGGCAACATACGCGAAGTCTCTGCCGCTGACATCGAGAAGGACCGCTACTACCGTTCCGGCGACTTCACCGGCGACCTGGGCGTGGAGCGCAGCTACGAGCGGGCGTTGCGCGGCGTGAAAGGGTCGGAGATACTTATGAAGGACGCCCTCGGGCGCATCAAGGGAAAATACGAGGACGGCGTGCATGACATCGCCCCGAAGTCCGGCAGAAACCTGACCCTCTCCATAGACTTCGAGTTGCAGAAGTACGGCGAGCAGCTTATGGCCGGCAAGATGGGCGCGATAGTGGCCATTGAACCCAGTACCGGCGAGATACTTTGTCTGGTGACATCGCCGGGATATGACCCTTCGATGCTTGCTGGCAAGAACCGTGGCAAAAACTATTCTGCATTGGTGAAAGACCCGTACAAGCCATTGTTTGACCGCGCCATACAGGCGGCATACCCGCCCGGCTCAACGTTCAAGCCTACACAGGGACTCATATTCCTGCAAGAGGGTGTCGTCACCGAGAAGACCGTATATCCGTGTCATCATGGCTATGTCAACGGTCTGCGCGTAGGCTGTCACGGCCACGCCTCGCCGATTGCGCTCAAGCCGGCGTTGCAGACATCATGCAATGCATATTTCTGCTGGGGGTTCAAGAATATGATTGACCGCAAGGGGACGACAGCGGCTGCTCAGCTCGAGAAATGGAAGAATTACCTTGTCGAGATGGGTTACGGCTACCGTCTCGGCGTAGACCTCCCCGCCGAGTCTCGCGGTTTCATCCCTAACAGCGGCTTCTACAACGACCGCCTCGGGCAGTGGTCTGCCAACACCGTCATATCAGTAAGCATAGGACAGGGCGAGATCCTCGCTACGCCGTTGCAGATAGCCAACCTGTGCGCTACGATAGCCAACCGCGGCTGGTATTACACACCTCACGTAGTCAAGGCGATTCAGGACACGGTCATAGACGTGAAGTACCGTTCACGCCACAAGCCCCATATCCGCAAGGCGTATTATGACATAGTGGCAGAGGGTATGCGCATGGCTGTGCTCGGCGGCACTTGCCGACTTGCCAACATCCCAGGGCTCGATGTGGCTGGCAAGACCGGCACGGCGCAGAACCCCCACGGCAAGGATCACTCCGCGTTCATGGGCTTCGCCCCGTATGAAGAGCCGCGCATCGCTGTGGCTGTATATGTAGAGAACGCCGGTTTCGGCGCGACATACGGCGTGCCTATCGGCAGCCTTATCATTGAGAAATACCTGCGTGGCGAGATTGCGCCCGAGCGCAAGGGTATTGAGGAACGGATGATGACATCCAGAACCATAACAGTGAAATCAAATGGCAAAGACAAACACTGATGCCAACGTGTCGATGTTCCGGTCCATTGACTGGCTTACGATAGTCCTGTACCTGATACTTGTCATCACAGGTGCTGTGAGCATCTATGCCGCAAGCTATGACTTTGACAATGCCAGTCTGTTTGACCTCACCGAGTTCTCGGGCAAGCAGTTCCTGTGGATAGGGCTGTCGCTGATATTGGGCTGCTCGATTATGTTGCTGGACTACAGGCTGTATGAGGCGTATGCCTATCCGATATACGGGTGCGTGCTGCTGTTGCTGCTTGTCACCATATTTGTCGCCCCGGACATCAAGGGGTCTCGCTCGTGGCTGTCATTCGGACCGGTGAGTTTGCAGCCTGCAGAGTTCGGCAAGTTCGCCACGGCGTTGGCGCTGGCGAAGCTGTTTGACTCAAGCGACTTTCGGCTCAATGCCAAGCTGAGCAATTATTTCCGGGCCTTTGTCATCATATTCGTCCCGATTATCCTGATCCTCTTGCAGAAGGAGACCGGCAGCGCGTTGGTCTACTTCGCGCTTGTGCTGGTGCTTTACCGCGAGGGTATGAGCGGGTTGATACTCTTTGCAATAGTGATGGCAGTGACGTATTTTGTCGTGGCAGTGAAGTATTCCACACCGCTTATACTCGGCATACCGGCCGGCGAGTTCACCGTGTTCCTGCTTATAACGGCGGTGTTCATTGCGATGCTTCGTTTCTATTGCCGTGACTATTATTGCACGCGCAATGTCGCTTTCGGCTTCCTTGGCGGCGGTGCTGTCGTGACAGTGCTGGAGTTGTGCGGCATACACATCAACGGCACGCTGTTTTTCGTCATCATGCTTGTCGGCGCCGGCATTTATGTCGCCATCACCATGCTGCACCACCGCATACACAAATACGCCGTCACGCTCAGTTTTATGCTCGCCTCGCTGTGCTTCCTGTTTTCTGTCAACTATGTCTTCGGACACGTCCTGCAGCCGCACCAGCAGATACGCATCAAGGTGGCTGTCGGCATCGAGGACGACCTGAAGAAGCACGGATACAACGTCAACCAGTCCAAGATCGCCATCGGCTCGGGAGGGTTGACCGGCAAGGGCTTTCTCAACGGCACGCAGACCAAGCTGAAATATGTGCCGGAACAGCATACTGACTTTATTTTCTGCACCATAGGCGAGGAGGAAGGATTTGTCGGCACGGTTGCGCTGCTCGCCGTGTTCCTCGCCCTGATATTGCGTATCATACACATTGCCGAGCGGCAGCACACCGCCTTCGGGCGCGTCTACGCCTACTGTGTCGTGTCGTATCTGATACTGCATCTGGCTGTAAATGTGGGCATGGTGATAGGACTGTGCCCTGTCATAGGCATACCCTTGCCGTTCCTTAGCTACGGCGGCTCGTCGTTATGGGGATTTACTATATTGATTTTCATATTGTTGCGCATTGACGCTTCGCGCAAGGAGCGTCATGTGTGATGTAAAACGGCATTTTGATGAGCACATTCACCCTTGCTGACAGCACATTGCCGTGGGCTGACGCAAACAATGTCAAAAAAAATTAGTAATTTCGCAGTCTGAACAGTTACTTATCAGATTATGGCACAGAAACCGTCTATCCCCAAGGGAACTCGCGACTTCGGTCCCGAGGAGATGTCGCGACGCAACTATATATTCGACACCATTTCACGCGCTTTCCGCCTGTACGGGTATGAGGAAATCCAGACCCCGTCAATGGAGAACCTGTCAACGCTCATGGGCAAGTACGGCGAGGAGGGCGACAAGCTTCTTTTCAAGATACTCAACTCCGGGGACTACCTGCGCGGCATCAGCGACGAGCAGCTGGCTGGCCGTGATACGGCTCACCTGACCGGCGCACTCTGCGAGAAGGGGCTGCGCTATGACCTGACTGTGCCGTTTGCACGCTATGTGGTGCAGCACCGGGGAGAGTTGCAGATGCCGTTCAAACGCTACCAGATACAGCCCGT
>DHKE01000092.1:13985-36340 GCA_002404675.1 Porphyromonadaceae bacterium UBA4702
TACCGCGAGTTCTACCAGTGCGACGCGGATGTCGTAGGCTCTGACTCGCTCAACAACGAGGTTGAACTGCTGTCGCTGTTGGACTATGTGTTCGGACAGCTCGGCATACGCATAGCCGTCAAGGTGAACAACCGCAAGATACTCTCCGGCATCGGCGAGATAATCGGCCATGCAGACAAGATAGTTGACATCACCGTCGCCATTGACAAGATAGACAAAATCGGCCTCGATGCCGTATGCGACGAACTGCGTAGCAAGGGCATAGACGAGGAGGCCATCAGGCAGCTCGTCCCGGTGCTCGAGCTTTCTGGCTCAAACGCCGACAAGATTGCCGCTATGCGCAGCATGCTTTCAGCCTCGCAGGAAGGTATGCTCGGCATGGACGAGTTGCAAACGGTTGTGAGCGGATTTGACGCGCTTGGCCATACGGCAGAGCTGCAGGTTGACTTGTCGCTTGCCCGCGGACTGAACTACTATACAGGCACTATCATCGAGGTCAAGGCTCTCGATGTGGAAATAGGCAGCATCTCCGGAGGCGGCCGCTATGACAACCTGACCGGCGTGTTCGGCGTGTCGGGACTGTCCGGCGTGGGTGTGTCCTTCGGCGCAGACCGCATCTATGACGTGCTGAACCAGCTCGACCTGTACCCCGAGGCTGTCAATGCCGGCGTGCAGGTGTTCTTTGCCAACTTTGGCGAGCGCGAGGGGGCAGAGGCCATGAAATGCGCCGACGCATTGCGCCGCAGCGGCACAGCCGCAATGGTATATCCCGACGCTGCCAAGATGAAGAAGCAGATGAGCTACGCCAACGCCAAGGGCATACCGTATGTCGCCATAATAGGCGAGGAGGAGCTTGCCGGCGGTGTTGTCACCCTCAAGGACATGGTGAACGGCTCGCAAGAGCAGATACCCATGGGCGAACTTGCTCAGAGGCTCGGACAGTGACACGTTGCCTCGCAGGCACGCACAACACGCATAACGGACAGCAACACACCATCATACAGAGCAGATGAAGGTTTTGAAATTCGGTGGGACTTCGGTCGGCACAGTCCGCAGTCTCGAGAATGTGAAGAAGATAGTTGAGGGCATCGGCGGCCAGGTGATAGTGGTCGTCTCCGCGCTCGGCGGACTGACAGACCGCCTGATAGCGTCTGCCGAAATGGCTCGCCGCCATGACAGCGGCTATGAGACGGAGCTGGAGACAATGACGCGCCGGCACCATGAGATAATCGATGCCCTAGTGCCGCTCTCTCGCCGTGATGATGTGAAAGCCCGCGTTGACTTCCTCCTTGCCGAACTCCGCCGCATTTATGACGGCGTGGCGATGCTCGGCGAGCTGACCGAGCGCACGCAGGACAGCATAGTAAGCTTCGGAGAGAGGATGTCGAGCATTGTCGTCGCCAACATCATCAGCGACGCAAGGCACTACAATTCCCCTGACTTCATCAAGACCGAAAAATGGTTCAACAAGAACATTGCCGACACCGACTTGACAACTAGCCTCATACGCCGCACTTTCGCTGGCGGCGATTTCAGCATAGCCGTGACAGGAGGCTTCATCTCCACAGACCGCGACAGCGGCGAGATAACAAACCTCGGACGCGGCGGAAGCGACTACACAGCCGCGCTGATAGCAGCGGCTCTCGATGCCGAAGTGCTGGAGATTTGGACTGACGTGGACGGGTTCATGACAGCCGACCCAAGGCTCATTCCCGAGGCGCGTGTCGTTGGCCACATGACGTTCATTGAGAGCATGGAGCTGTGCACCATGGGCGCTAAGGTGATATATCCGCCGACGATTTACCCCGTGTTCCACAAGAATATCCCGATACGTATACTCAACACGTTCAACCCCAGTGCCGAGGGGACGTGGGTGACGGACAATTCGCGCCCCGACGACATGGCGGTCAAGGGTGTTTCCTCCATACGCAACACCACGCTCATCCGTGTGGACGGCGCATCGCCGGCCGAAGTGAACAGCGAGGACATAAACTCGCGCACATACAACGCAATGACCAAGAACGGTGTCAACGTATACCTTGTCAACAGTCTCGACAGCAGTGCGTTCACATTTGCTGTCAACGCTGCCGACAGCGGCAATGCCATCAAGATATTGACTGACGAATTCAGCCCTGAGCTCACGCGCGGCGAATTGGAAAACATATCCGCCACGTACCGCCTTGCCACCATAGCCGTGGTGGGGGAGAAGATGCACTCGCGCCCATGGCTGCTGCCCCGGCTGGTGACACTGCTTGCCGGCGCTGGCATCAAGATACACGCCACGTCTGATGGCTCGTCAGACACCACAATATCGCTGGTAGTGGGCGCAGACCGCAGCGATGAGGCCATAAGGCTGATACATGACCGCATCTATTGTGACAACGACAATGCGAATGGCGGTGCGTTTTCCCATTGAGATGCAATTTTGGTCAAAAAGAGAACATAATCAATACGGCTGGGATTTTTGTTGTAACTTTACAAGTTCAACAGCTGTTGCCGGCAACGGGGCTTCCCGCATTTGACAAACAAAAAAACTCGCATACAGATATGCTTATATCCTCCATACGGTCGTTCGGGCGTTATTGCCTGTTCCTGACACAAGTGTTCCGCTGGCCAGACAAGTGGGGCGTGACACTGAAAAACACCGTGTTTGAAATCAGCAAGCTCGGCGTGGACTCGATACCTCTGGTCATCATCATCTCGATATTCATAGGCGCGGTCATCACCATACAGATGACCCTTAACATCGTCTCGCCGCTGATACCGTCGTATTCCACCGGCCTTGCCACGCGCGAGATATTGCTGCTCGAGTTCTCCTCCTCGATATTGTCGCTGATACTTGCCGGCAAGGTGGGCAGCAACATCGCCTCCGAAATCGGCACTATGCGCGTGACCGAACAGATTGACGCGCTCGACATAATGGGCATAAACAGCGCAAACTACATTGTCCTGCCCAAGATAGTCGGGTTTGTTCTGTTCGTCCCCGTCCTGTGTGTCCTCTCAATGTTCATGGGGCTGCTGGGCGGCTGGTGCGTGGCGCGGTTCACCGATATGCTGTCTGTAGAGAACTATGTCTACGGCATACAGACGTTCTTCACCGAGTGGTATGTATGGTACGGCATCATCAAGACGTACTTTTTCGCGTTCATCATCACAAGCGTGGCGGCATATTACGGCTACTACGTCAAGGGAGGCGCGCTCGAAGTGGGCAAGGCAAGTACCTCGGCTGTCGTGTCAAGCTCGATACTCATTCTGCTTGCCGACGTGATACTCACAAAACTTCTGCTGCAATGATACAGGCAAATCAAGTAAGCAAATGGTTTGACGGCGTGCAGGTGCTCCATGACATCAACGCCACTTTCGACACAGGCAAGACCAACCTCATAATCGGCCAGAGCGGGTCGGGCAAGACCGTGTTCATGAAATGCCTCATAGGGCTGCTCACCCCCGAGGAGGGCGAAATATACTATGACGAGCGTCCGTTCACGCAGATGACCGCGCAGCAGCGCAAGGAGCTGCGCATGGAAATTGGCATGCTTTTCCAGGGCTCGGCTCTGTTTGACAACGAGACTGTGCTTGGCAATGTCATGTTCCCCCTCAAGATGTTCAGCCCCATGTCGCGGCAGGAGCAAATAGAGCGCGCACAGTTCTGCATACGCCGTGTGGGGCTGGAGAATGCGGACAACAAGTACCCCTCGGAAATCTCCGGCGGTATGCAGAAGCGTGTCGCCATTGCGCGTGCCATTGCCCTCAATCCCAAATACCTGTTCTGCGACGAGCCGAACTCCGGCCTCGACCCCAAAACATCAATCCTGATTGACGAGCTGCTCTCCGACATTACCCACGAGTACGGCATCACGACCGTTATCAACACGCACGACATGAACTCTGTGCTGGGAATAGGGGAGAACATCATCTTCATCAACAAGGGGCATTGCGACTGGACGGGCACCGACAAGACCATTTTCCGCAGCACAAGCGGTTCTCTCAACGACTTCGTGTTCGCCTCCAAGCTGTTCCAGCAGGTGAAGAAATACCTCGAAAGCGAGTATGCAGAATGACCGCAGGCTGAAAATATCGGTAATTGGTTCGGGCAACGTTGCCTTCCACCTGATGAAGGCATGGCACGCTTCTGCCGACGTGACGCAGGCGCCTCCGCGCACGCTCCAAGGGCTGACAGATGACAGCGACATATATATCATATCGGTCAGCGACAACGCAATAGCGGGCGTTGCCTCGCGGCTCTGTCATCTGCCCGGCATTGTTGCCCACACCTCCGGCACAACGCCCATGTCGGTGCTTTCTGAGGCTGGTGTGCAACGCCCGGGCGTGCTGTACCCCTTGCAGACATTCTCACGCGAAGTGCCGCTTGACTACAGCGAGATACCCGTATTCATTGAGGGCTGCGACGACGGTGTGGCAGACACGCTGCAGCGTGCCGCTGCGATGTGGTCAGGAAGCGTAACACGCTGCTCCTCTGACACCCGCTGCAAGATACACCTCGCCTCCGTGCTGGCGTGCAACTTCACCAACCATCTGTGGACGCTCGCTGAACAGCTGCTTGCCGGCGACGCGATACCATTCGGAATACTGAAGCCGCTGATACGGCAGACCGCCGCCAAGATAGAGCGCGTTTCCCCGCAAGAGGCGCAGACAGGCCCGGCACGCCGCCACGACACGCGCACCATAGCCCGCCACCTCGAAATGACCGCTGGCAATCCCCGCCTGAAACAGATATACGCCCTCCTATCGCAATCCATCTCTGACACCTATCCCGAAAACAGCGCGAATACCCTTTGATGTTAGCGATTAAAGTGCTAACTTTGCATAGCGTTGCCGCCTTGCGGATTCCAGCAGTTTGGGTGCAGTGGCAACGCGGCAAAATTACTTTCATCAAGTTGATATGGCAAGCAAACACGGCATCAGTTTTTTTGAGAACAAGGTATTTGAGGCGGATTGCCTGGATATCATGCCGATGATGCCTGATCATTCCGTAGACATGGTATTGTGCGACTTGCCGTATGGTACAACGCAAAACAAATGGGATTCAGTCATTGACTTGCAAAGGCTATGGGCGGAATATGCCCGCATTGTCAAGGACAACGGAGCTATTGTGCTTACGTCGCAGGTGCTGTTTACTGCCAAGCTGATACTCAGCAAGGAGGATTGGTTCCGGTACAAGATAGTATGGATAAAGTCTAAATCCACCAATTTCCTCAACGCCAAGAAGCAGCCGCTCCGCAAGCACGAGGACATTTGCATATTCTACAAGTTGCAACCTACCTACAACCCCCAGATGACCCATGGGGAGAGTTATGACAAAGGGGTGCGCAAGGATCAGTTTACCGGAAGTTACGGCGATTTTAAGCCGTCCCACGTGAAAAGTGACGGTCTGAGATACCCCAATGATGTCGTGTGCTTTGAGGAGGACAATGCCGACGACTACGTATATGTGAAGACTGCGGAAGCGGAAGGCCGCGTGTATCATCCTACACAAAAGCCGGTTGAGCTTGGGCGGTATCTCGTCAAGACATTCTCCAACCGTGGAGACATAATCCTCGACAACGCTTGCGGCAGCGGCAGTTTTCTGGTTGCCGCAGCCCTCGAAGGCCGCAGATACATAGGCATAGAAAAGAACCAGAATGTGATGTTGCACAAGACCAAGGAAACAGACTACATAAAGGTTTGCCATGAACGCCTCCGCAATTATAATTAATGAACAGATGAGTGCAATCGACTATGACCTGAAGAAGATAACGTCATTCGCTTTTGACGTTGACGGGGTGCTTTCCCCTTCCACAATTCCCCTCGGACGCGACGGCATACCGCGCCGCATGGTCAATATCAAGGACGGGTATGCCTTGCAGCTCGCCGTCAAGAGGGGGTACAAGATAGTCATCATCACCGGGTGCACCGAGGAGGCTGTCCGTGTGCGGTTCAGCGCATTGGGAATCAGCGACATTTACCTTGGCTCATCGATGAAGCTGCCGGTGCTGACTCGCTGGATGGAGGACAACGGCGTGTCCGCGGAGGAAATCATCTATATGGGCGACGACATACCGGACTTGCAGGCCATGCGCCATGTCGGGCTGCCGTGCGCCCCTCAAGATGCTGCAGCTGAGGCTCGTATGACCGCTCGCTATGTGTCCCGCTTTTCGGGCGGCTACGGCTGTGTGCGTGACATCATTGAGCAAGTGATGAAGGCGCAAGGCAACTGGCTCGACAGCGCCGACGCTTTTGGTTGGTGATATGCACAATGCGGTGACGGCCTGTGCCGTTATCTTATAGTCATAACCTAATAACCATGCTTGAGAACCTGCGAAAATACAAGATACTGCTGGGCAGCAAGTCGCCGCGCCGCCGCGAGTTGCTCGCCAAGTTGCGCATTCCGTTTAATGTAGTGGCTATAAGCAACCTGGAGGAGTCTTATCCGCCGACTCTGAGGGCTGTAGATGTGCCGGAGTACCTGTCGTTGCAGAAGGCTTCGGCTTACAGGGACACAATCAAGGACGACGAGATGGTGATAACGGCTGACACTGTGGTGATACTCGACGGCAAGATTTACGGCAAGCCGCACAGCATTGAGGAGGCAGTGGAGATGCTGATGACCCTTTCCGGCAGGACGCACCAAGTGGTGACAGGCGTAACTGTCTCAACGTGTGAGCGGACTGTGTCGTTTTCATGCACTACCGACGTGGAGTTTGCCGAATTGGCTCGTGAGGATGCGGTCTATTATGTAGATACATACCACCCTCTCGACAAGGCGGGCGCATACGGCATACAGGAGTGGATAGGCTGTGTGGCGGTGCTGGCCATCTATGGCAGCTACTACAACGTCATGGGATTGCCCGTCCACCAGCTCTATGAAGTCCTCAAGACTTTCTGAATATGGTGATAATCGGGGAGTATCAAAAATTATTTGCCGTTTTTCGATATATTCTTTTGCCGATGAGAAAAAGTTGACTAACTTTGCAGGTGCAAGATGCCCCCGGCATCAAGTGACATGAGAATTTCAAAATCAACACATAGAATAAACAGTAAAAAGATGTTCAAAAAATTAGTCAGCGTGACTATGGCTCTATTGGGAGTCATCAGCCTGAACGCTCAAACTCCGATGCCGGAGAATCCCAATGTCAAGCACGGGACTCTCCCCAATGGGATGAACTATTACATCCTTCACAATGAGGAGCCGAAACAGCGTGCGAACTTCTATATCGCGCAGAAGGTCGGCAGCACCCTCGAGACTCCTGACCAGCTCGGTCTGGCTCACTTTCTCGAGCACATGGCTTTCAACGGGACGGAACATTATCCCGGCAAGGCCATGCTCAACTATCTCCAGTCAAAGGGTATCCGCTTTGGTGCTGACATCAACGCCTACACCTCGTTTGACGAAACTGTCTACAACATCAACAATGTGCCCACTACTGACGCAGCCCTTATGGACAGCGTCCTGCTTGCACTGCATGACTGGAGCTGCGCCCTCTCTCTCGAAACAGACGAAATCAACTCTGAGCGTAACGTAATCCAGGAGGAGTGGCGTTCACGCGACAACGCGCAGACACGCATGTATACCGCAATGCTGCCGCAGATCTACGAAGAGTACCAGTACCGCCAAATGCCTATCGGCACAATGGAAGTGGTGATGAACTTCGACCCCGACGTGCTGCGTGCATACTACCACAAATGGTACCGCCCGGACCAGCAGGGCATTGTTATTGTCGGTGACTTTGACGCTGCCGAGATGGAAAAGAAGGTGGTTGCCATGTTCACTCCCATCAAGATGCCCGCAAACGCTGCTCCCCGTGAGTACCCGCAGGTAAGCGACAACAAGGAGCCTATATACTTCGCGTTTCAGGACAAGGAGCTTACCAGCGCTCGCGTCACCCTGTCGTTCAAATCCGACAAGACTCCTTTTGACCAGCGCAATACAGTTGAGAGCTATATGAGTGACGATTTGTTCCCGAACATTGTTAGCCAGCTTATCGACAACCGCCTAAATGAATTCAGCAAGGACGCAAGTTGCAAGTATGTCTTTGCCGGTGTCTATTTTGGCGACTACTATGTTTCCAAGACCAAGGACGCTTTCAACATTATCGTTATCCCCAAGGACGATGTCAAGGGCGCATTTGAGCAGGTTATGGAAATCGTGGCACGCGCTTGCAAAACCGGTTTCACAGCTTCTGAGCTTGACCGCGTGAAAGAGGAGGTTAAATCCGCATACGAGAAGCAGTACAACGAGCGCAACAACACCAAGAGCGATGACCTTGCCCGCGAGCTTATCCGTCACTTTGTTGACAACGAGCCCTCTCCCGGCATCGAAATGGAGAAGCAGATTGTTGACATGTTCTTGCCGCAGTTGACTGTGGATGCTATCAATGGCAGCATCAAGGGCATCATGACCCCGGAAAACCAGGTGCTGGTGGTAAGCGCACCCGAATCGTTCAGCCTCCCCTCCAAGGAGGAGATGCTCGGTGTGGTCAACGATGCCATGACTCGCGAATATGAGGCATACGTTGACGAGGTAATTACTGATCCCCTCATATCAAAATACAACAAGGCCGGCAAGGTGAAATCCGTTAAGGAGAACAGCCAGTTTGGCGCAACAGAGTACACCCTCAGCAACGGCGTTAAGGTAATCGTCAAGCCGACTGACTTCAAGTCTGACGAAATACAGCTCGTTGCTGTCCGCGACGGCGGCAAGCAGATCTATGCCACAAATCAGGCTGACAACGTCCATCTCATCGAATATGCATACGATACTGCCAAGAAGGGCAACTTCGACAACAAGACTCTGGGCAAATACCTCGCCGGCAAGACAGTTTCCTTGGGTTACTCAATGGGTTCATACACTGATGTGCTTCAGGGCAAGTCAAGCGTCAAGGACTTCGAGACCATGCTTGACTTGGTATATGCGACCTTCTGCCAGCTCGGCGACGACAAGGCTGCATACGATGCTGACGCATCACGCACTCGCGCAATGCTCGCCAACCAGGAGAAGAACCCGATGTTCACTTTCCAGAAGAAGCAGGTTCTCTCCATGTACAACAACCCGCTGTTGGACATCATCAGCCCGGCCAACGTAGACAAGGCTTCATATCCGCAGATGATGACTATGCTCCGCAATGTCTTCGCAAACGCTGCTGACTACACTTTCATCGTCGTCGGCAACGTAAACCAGGAGACCCTCGTGCCGATGCTCGAGAAGTATGTCGCATCTCTCCCCTCAAAGGGCAAAGCTGCCGCTCCCAAGGCTGTCACCAAGATGGGTGCAGTTACAGGTTTGGTTGACGAGGCTTTTGACCAGACAATGCAGACTCCTTCGACTAAGGTACTCGACTGCTACAACGGCATGATGAACTACTCTGTTCAGGCAGACGTGATGGTTGACATCTTCGGTGACATATTAAGCAACGTGTTCACTGAGACTATCCGTGAGGAAGAGGGCGGCAGCTACTCTCCATACGCATACGCTTATTTCGATGTAAATGAAAACCGCTGGTACCTCGTTGAGGTAATCCAGACCAACGCCGAGATGCGTGACAAGGTTATGGCTCGCGCAAACGAGGAGACGCTCAAGCTGATGAAGAACGGTGCAAATGCTGACCAGTTCAACAAGGTTCGCGAGGCTGCCCTCAAGCAGTTTGAGATCAATGAGCGCACAAACAGCTATTGGGTCAACGGCTTGATGAGAAATGTCCGTGGCATTGACACAATGACTGGCCGCCGTGCCGCTATCGAGAACCTCACGCTTGAGCAGTTCAACGCATTCATCAACACACTCTGGAACGGCGAAAACCGCGTCAAGGTGGTTATGACAGGCGTTGAAGAAGGCAAGTAAGCTGACAAACCAACGTTCCTTCAGGAACGGCATGATATGAAGAGAGGAAACCCCGCGACCGGGGTTTCCTCGTAAGCATCCGAAACAAGCCGTCTTTCGGATGCTTACGATGTCCGGACAGACTGGCTGCTGCTGGCTTGTCATTGCCGCTGCCGACCGTCAATGCCGCGTGCGATCTGATTTGCCTGACTTGCTTATGGCTTTGTCGTAGGTTTCCTCTTTGGTTTTCTCTGGGTTTATCAGTTCCTCTATCTGGTGGAACATTTTTGGTACAATTCAGCGCGGCTACCATTAGGCACCCGCGCTGAATTGTGACACAAATGCGCCTGAAAATTGTTGTTTTGTGTGTCAGTCGTGTATCTCGGTGTCGGCTACTGCTGTTCGGTAGTCGCGCATGAAGGCGCGGAACTCTCTAATGCCGAGAGCAAGCCCTGCGGCAAGCCCCACTGCCATCCCGATTAACAAGTGTGTTGCATTGATTGAAGCATAGGCAATTATTCCTATGAAGCCGACGGCCAGCGGTATCAGCAGCATCATTGACTGCAGGTGACGTTTGCGGCAGTCGAGTGCGGTACGCACCACGGCAGTCACGTTCATTCGCTGGATGTCGATTGCCGCGAGTCTGCGTGCGAGCCAGTGGTCTACGAGTGCGGCCAAGAGAAAAAAGGCGGCTGCGTATATTGGCAGGAGTATTCCGTTGTCGCTGAAGAGCCAGTATACGGCGAATGGCATGAGGACGATGCACAGACATTCCAGACGCACGAAGCTGCGGTAACGTGCGATGAGTTTGTCGAGTGCTGTCTTGCGTTCAGTGTCGGGGACGTTGTTGCCGGCGGCATTGCCGAGAGCCGCTTTGGCCTTTTCCCAGTCTTGTTTGATTTTCTGTTCGTCCGAATTGGCGGCTGTTGCTGGTTTGTTCATGACTTTGGGGTTATTGAGTTTATGATTTCAGATGATTTTCTTGGCTTGTTCCGTTAGTTTGAGGCGTATGCGGCGCAGCCGTGTCGCGACGGTGTTTCGGTTCAGCCCGGTCACGGTTGCAATGTCCTCATAGCTTTGGTCGTCCAGCCACATTATTATTATGCAGCGGTCGGTCTCCGGGAGCTGCGATATGAGGTAGTGCATGAATGTAATGTCTTCGCGTGTGTCGCCATCTGTGTCTGCTATTTCCGGTATTTCTGTGATGGCATCGCGTATGGGGTTGCGTTGTTGCTTTCGGTATACAGAGACACAGGTGTTCATCACCACTCTGTATATCCATGTTCGTGTTTCGGCTTCGCCCCGGAAATTGCCTATGCCGCGCCAGATGTTGATGAGAGCGTCTTGACGCAGGTCTTCATACTCAGCGGGGTTTCTTGCAAATGAGAAGCAGATGCCTGAGATGGTGTCAGCGTATTTGGAGACAGTCTGATGAAAAGCAGCTTCCAGCCGCTTCCGCTCCTTTGCCTCGGGCGAGAAGTCCGCCATTAGCACGGCTGCAGCCTTGTTTAAGAAGAGCCGCAGCGGATTGCCTGTGACGGTGTATGTGGGTAATGATGTTGTCATTGTCTGAACGTTTACATAACCTTAGACTGCGGTATGCGGCGGATAGTTTCACATAGAGCGAAAAATAGTTGCCATAGTGTATAATGTTGGCGATAAACTTGTATTGCCGCTGGAAAAATATTAAATTTGCGGCGAAATATCCGTTGACTGATATGGGGTGCGCTCCATTGCCAACTGAATAATAACCTATAACTCTATTATATGTTCAAGAAATCTACCCTACTCGGACTGGCGGCTATGTTCGCCCTCGGCGCAAGCGCATCAGTCCCCTCGGTGTTGACTGTTACGCCGACTCCGAACACAATCGTGACAGAAATCCGTGAAATTACCATCACGTACACAGGCGGTGTATACGGAGATGACGATGTGTTTTCCGACGCAGATCCTGATGTCCGCATCAATAATGTGCCTGTAGCGGTGACTTACCGTACCACCGGTGCAAGCTATTCTACGTTGACATACACACTCGGAACACCTATCACTACCTCAGGTGAATACACCATCAAAATCGGTGCTGGCTCGTTCACATACGATGAGATGTACGAGGTCAGCAACCCCGAAATGGAGTGGACAGTGACTGTGGAAGGCGAGACTCCCGATGAGTTTCAGCCCATCGAGAACAGCTTCGTTTCTATCAGCCCGGTTCAGGGCAAGTACTCTGACTTGCAGTACTTCACAGTGTCGTTCAGCGAGAATGTGGCGAACAACGGCAGCATAGTCTGCAAACTCATCAAGGATGACGACACTGCGGAAGAGGTAGCTACCGGCCGCACAGTAGAGGGAGCAGGCCTGATCAACGGCTGCATCGACCTTTCGACATGTGTTACAGAGCCTGGCACATACATTCTGGTAATGACAGAGGGCGCGTTCTATGACATCTACACAGACGAGGACTTCCCTGAGGCTCGTTTCCGCTTTGTCATTGAGGATGGCGCACCGAGCACAGCTCCGGTGCAGGACAACATCACATTCACTCCCGCAGCTGACGAAACAAATCTCGAAACGCTGGAAGACATGTACCTCACTTTCAATGACTACGTAACTGCTTACTACAAGCGCGGTGCGGATAATCATTTTACCGTTACCAACGAGGCTGGTCAGGAAGTGTCTGTAGGCACAGTTTCTCTCGGCGGCGAGGGCATGGCTGACAACGAGGCTCACGTAGTGTTTGAACCTGCGGTTACAGATGCTGGCACATACACAGTTTCAGCTCCGTTCCGCATGTTCACCCTTATGGGCGAGCAGCTCTACAGCGGCACATATTCAGGCCCGATTTCTGTGACATACACTATCAGCGGCGGCGTTGGTGTTGACACTGTCGAAAGCGAGAGCAACACAAGCCGCGAGGTTTACCGCATCGACGGCACTCGTGTAGTCAATACGGAGAACCTTCCTGCCGGCATATACATCATCGACGGCAAGAAAGTGTCTGTGAAGTAACAAACAATCAACCAACCTCGGGAGGGGAGGCCTGTCCGGCCTCTCCTTTTGGGGTCAACCTAAATAACTATTATAACTGAAATGAGAAAATTCTATTTGTATGCAGTCGCAGCCTTGACATTGTGCGCTGGCAGCATGGCTGCGTGGGCATTGACACCGCCCGCAGACTCCCCGCTCCGCAAGAGCGGGCCAGTCAACCGTTTCCAGCGTGCAGACGTGCGCGTGGCCAAGGGCATGACACCGGCGGCTGCTCTCTCCGGCAGTGCGACAACCTCCGTTCTGACACCTGGACAGGCCCCGATGCGCGTGACTGCGGGCGGAACCGAACTCTACGGCTACCTGACGTACACACGCAGCGAAAAGAATGACTATGGCCTGTATCGCTTTGACCCGCAGGGTTTCACTAAAATCTGGAAGGACCCCCTGTTCGTCTATGACGAGGACTATGCCCAGCTGAACTCCTCCTGGGTGCGCAACGGCCGCCTGTGCGGTTTCGAGCATTATTTCGCATATGATCAATTATGGGGTCAGCAATACTACGAAATCGACCTCAAGACTGGCAAGAAAGTCACTGACGAGATCGATGAGGACTGCGTCAACGTAGGCTGGTTCATCAATGCCTGCTATGACTCCGACACCGACACAGTCTACGGCTACGGCACTGACGATGAGGAGGCTACGACAGCCTTGTTCATGAAGACTTCCGGAGAGAACCAGTTTGACTATAAGGTCATCAAGGACTATGGCGACAACGCAACTGATTACAAGTTGCAGTGCGTCTCCATGTGCTACAACCCCATAGACAAGAACTTGTACGGCATCAACATGAACGGTCAGTTCGTGCGCATCGACAAGGCGACCGGCGACCAGACCGTGCTGTTCACTGTCGGCAAAACCATACCCCAATATTGCACAGGCCTAGCTTACAGCCCTGTCGAGGACTTGTACTACTGGAACTATAACTATGACAAATACAATGGCGAGCCAGCCTCAGAGCTTTACACCATCGATGCCAATAACGGCACGCTGACGATGGTTGCTTCTTATGAGGACGGCGATTCGTTCCCGTTGTTGTTCGTTGAAAACACGACTGTGACAGCGGATTCTCCGCGCCGTCCCGAGCTCAAGAGCGTGAATTTCGAAGACGGAGCAACGGAAGGCTCAATCACGTACGCCATGCCGACCAAGTCCACGGCCAACACAGACCTGAGCGGCGAACTGGACTGGAAGTTCACTGTTGACGGCGTGCAGTATGCAACCGGCACGGCAGCTCCCGGAGCAGAGGTGACAGTGCCTGTGACTGGCATTTCCAGCGCAATGCACACATTCGGCATGTCCGCAATATACAACGGCCACGCAAGTGCCGAGAATACAGTCAAGCTTTATACAGGCAAGGATCGCCCCAAGGCTCCCGAAAACGTGATCCTCAGTGAGAACAACCTGCACTGGGCAGCCGTCAAGGAGGGTGTCAACGGCGGCTACCTCAACACAGCGAACATGACATACGAGGTTTACCTGAACGGCGAACTTCAGGGCACGACCAAGCGCACTACATTTGACATCAAAATCCCGGCAGACGCGCAGTACCAGAAGTGGCAGGCATCTGTCGTGGCTGTTTGCGACGAGATGCGCTCCACCCCCGCCTACTCCAACGAGATCAAGGCCGGCGCGGCGTGGCCGCTTCCCCTGAAAGTAGATTGTACGGCCGAGTCAATCGACATGATGACCATCCTCGATGCCAACGGCGACGGCTGGACTTGGGAATATGAAGAGTGGGATCTCGGCTGGTATTCCGGCCAGGTGGATGAAGCGCCCGCCGGCGACGACTGGATTTTCCTCCCGCCGGTGAACATCGCCGACGCTTCGAAGTACTACTCATTCTACATCGAGTGCAAGAAGAAAGCCAACATATACCCTGACACATACATCGAAGTATACTACGGTGATTACCCCGAGCCTGCAATGATGACAGGCAACGTGATATTGCCTAAGTTCTCGCCCCAGTCCCGCGACTTCAAGGAGTACGGCAACGCTATGTTCAAAGTGCCTGAAGCCGGCAAATACTACATCGGCATACGCTGCACCACAGCTGTCGGGAACACAGGCTGCGTCGTGAAGAGCGTCCGCGTCGAGGACAATTCCATCACGCCCGAATCCCCGGCAGCAGTGAGCGACCTCGTTGCCACCCCCGGCGAGAACGGCGCGCTGCAGGCAACCGTGACATTCAAGATGCCTGCCAAGACCACAAGCGGGCAGGACATCGCAGCCGGCACGCAGCTCACAGCTGCCGTCACTGCAGCGAACACGGTCACCGTGAGCGGAACCCCGGGACAGGAGGTGACTGCCACCGTCAACACTGTGCAGGGTGACAACACAATCTCCGTGGTCGTTTCCAACGGCGATGCGTCCGGCGAGCGTGCGCTCGTAAACGTGTACACAGGCGTTTCTGTCCCCGGTGTCGTCAAGAACCTCAACGGCACAGTGAGCGCCGACATGATGAGCGTGGCAATGACCTGGGAAGCTCCTGACGCCGAGAAGGAAGGCGGATACGTGGACCCCGCGACTGTGGAATACAGCTTCGCCATCAAGAATCCCGAGACCGGCCGCTGGGAAGAGACTCCCGTCGGCGCCGGCGTTACCTCCGGCACTTTCAACCTGCCTGAAGGCTGGACACAGAACATCTATTCTCTCGGCGTGGTTACGAAGAACGTTGCCGGTTCCAATGGCATGGTCATGGCGTTCAGCGTCCAGCTCGGCCCGGCTCACGTCCTCAGTCCCAACATGAAGGAGGACTTCGAGAACGGCGAGTTTGAATACCAGCCATGGGTGGACTACACCAAGAGCGGCAGCAAGGTGAAGTGGGGAATGTACATGCTCAAGGACATCGCCACTGAATGGGCCGGCCTCGAGTCCATAGCGCTCGTAGGCTACGGCCAGGAGAACAAGACAGATGAGGGCATAATAGGCTTGCCGCGCTTCTCAACCGAGGGACACACCAAGGTGACTGTCAAGGTGGAATACTTCGCAGGTGATCAGGCGTCCAACCTTAATGTGCTCGGCTCTCTGTATGGCATGGAAACTCCGGTAACGCTGCATGAATGCGCTCTTTCTGACGAGGACAATGTGTGGAAAACTGCAGAGATTGACCTCCCGGCATCCATGCTCGGCCAGAAATGGGTGCAGATTTACCTCGACGCACTCTTTGCCAATGACCACAATTACTGCATCATAGAGAGCATTGAGGTCATCGGCGAGGACAGCGGTGTCATCATGGCAACTGACGGACGCGGCTCTGTAGCCGGCGGCACCGGCCGGATTCTCGTCAACGGATATGAGGGCGAAAACCTCGCAGTCTATACGTCCGGCGGCGTCAAGGTTGTCGAGACCACTCTCAACGGCAGCAGCAACGCTTTCGCGCTCGACGGCGGCATCTATATGGTGACTGTCGGCGGCAAGACTCACAAGGTTGTCGTCAGATAAACCCAGTCTGCGTTTCCGCGCGGAAATGCACGACAATCCCAATAAGGGCATACACCTGTTTTCGGGGTGTATGCCCCCTGTTTTTTGCCCTGTTTTATGCTGGCGGAAAACAAAAAATGAAGCGGTCATTTTTTTGATAATCAAATGGTTGGTGGCTGTGTGGTGAGTTTTTGCCGCAAAAAGTGCGTTTTTGATTTGGCGGTCTGCCCGAAAATCATTAATTTTGTGAAAAATTGGTATCATGGCAGTCGCGCTGAACGAGCTGATTTCCCGAGCCGGAAGGAAACTGGAACTGCTGGGTCAGAGATATAAGCAGACCCGCAGCGAGAATGACGCTCTCCGCAGCGAAATAGCGACCCTGCGTGCCGAAAACGCAAGTCTGCAAGAGCAGCTCACGCAAGCACGAACAGACTTGGAATACCTGAGCATGTCGCACCGCCTCGCGGCCTCGCCCGACGCGATAGTCAAGGCCCGGCGGCGGGTGGACGCCATGATCAGGGAGATAGACAGATGCATTTCTCAACTTAAGGAATGAATCGGTGGAAAAGAAAGACAACGTGCAGATGTTCATCAATATAGCCGGCGAGCGCATTAGCCTCAATGTCGGTTTCGACGCTCAGGCTGATGTCCGGGAAGCTGAAGAGAGCGTCTGCGAACTATACAACAAGTGGAAGAAGCAGTACCCGCGACGCAGTGACCGTGAGCTGTTGGCGATGATTTCTTATCAGTTTGCCCACCTTTTCCTCACGCTGCGCAAACGTTACGGCGATGCCGCCGCTGCCGTGGAGCAGATGGATGCAAGCCTCGACGACCTGCTGGAGCAGCGGTGACAGCCGCTCCCCGGTGCCGGTTTCAATGCCGGCAGATTTTGCCACTTGGCAGGCGTGAGCCGACGCTTACCGCCCGCTCCTGTCCCCGAATGTTCCCTATTGTTGCACAAGCGCCTGTCGCGGCATCCGCTTAGGATGCCGGGCTGTTGTGACATTTATGAACCAACTATATAGATAACAGATATGGATACACTTATATGGATACTGGTAGCGGCAGTTTTGGCTGCGGCAGCCGGGTATTTCGTTGCCCGGATGCTGATAACGCGCAACGCCAAGTCTAACGCCAACCTCCTTATCGCTGACGCACAGCGCAATGTGGAGGAGGCTCGCCGCGAGGCTGACGTGATACGCGAGAAAAAACTGCTCGAAGCCAAGGAGGAGAGCCTGAAGCTCATCAACGACGCAGAGCGCGAGGCCGCCAAGAAGATGCAGCGCGTGCAGTCGGCAGAGGCCCGCACCAAGCAGATACAGATGCAGCTGCGCGACCAGCAGAGCGAAATCAGCAAAGGCCGCAATGAGCTCGACCAGCGTGCCGCCACTCTCGACAACCGCGAGCGTCAGATAGAACAGCGCGGCCGTGAGGCTGAACAGGTGATGATGCAGGCCCGTGAGGAACTGGAGCACATATCCGGGCTTTCCGCCGACGAGGCTCGCGAGAAACTCATCGAGTCGCTCAAAGACGAGGCCAAGACAGCTGCCCAAAGCTACATCAACGACATAATGGATGATGCCAAGATGACCGCCGGAAAGGAGGCAAAACGTATTGTCATACAGTCAATTCAGCGAGTTGCCACCGAGACTGCTGTAGAGAATGCTGTCACCGTGTTCCACATTGACAATGACGAAATCAAGGGCAAGATTATCGGCCGTGAGGGTCGCAACATACGTGCACTCGAGGCTGCCACAGGCGTGGAAATAATAGTTGATGACACCCCCGAGGCAATTGTACTCTCCGGGTTCGATCCAGTGCGCCGCGAAATCGCCCGCCTTGCCCTGCACCAGCTTGTTGTGGACGGTCGCATACACCCGGCACGCATCGAGGAGGTCGTTGCCAAGGTGCGCCGCCAGGTGGAGGAGGAAATTGTCGAGACGGGCAAACGCACGGCTATCGACCTCGGCATCCACGGCCTGCACCCGGAGCTGATACGAATGGTCGGACGAATGAAATACCGTAGCTCATACGGACAGAACCTGTTGCAGCACTCGCGTGAGACTGCCAACCTGTGCGCTGTCATGGCTTCTGAGCTCGGGCTAAACCCCAAAAAGGCACGCCGTGCCGGTCTGTTGCACGATATAGGCAAGGTGCCTGACGATGAGCCGGAGCTGCCGCACGCACTCCTCGGCATGAAGCTCGCCGAAAAGTTCAAGGAGAAACCCGACATCTGCAATGCCATCGGCTCGCACCATGACGAGGTGGAGCAGACTTCACTGCTCGCGCCGATAGTGCAGGTGTGCGATGCAATCTCCGGCGCACGCCCTGGCGCACGCCGCGAGATTGTAGAGGCTTACATAAAGCGTCTAAACGACCTCGAGCAGCTCGCTCTCTCTTACCCCGGCGTGATCAAGACTTACGCTATACAGGCCGGGCGTGAGCTGCGTGTCATCGTAGGCGCAGACAAGATAACCGACGTGGAAACCGAAAAGCTCTCTGCCGAGATTGCCAAGAAGATCCAGGACGAAATGACATATCCCGGCCAGGTGAAGATTACGGTCATCCGTGAAACCCGTGCCGTAAGCTATGCCAAGTGATGAAGGAGACTGACAACAACATCACTGACCCTGCTCAGCTGCCTCCAAAGGATGGTTCGGTAGCCGCCGAGGCGTCAGAGGCCGTTGATGCATCGGCGACTGCGCCCCTCGAGGCGGAGGCTGTCACAGACGCCGACGCTGACGACATTCCCGACATTGCCGATGACACGGACACAGCCCCGCTCAAGCCCGTTGACGATGAGGAGGTCAAGGAGGGTATCGAAAACGAAACCCCCGAGAGCAGTTGGCACGGCCGCGACCTGAAGAGCATACGCGAGCCGCGGTATACGCTCTCCGCCACTAACTGGCTCGGCGACATCACCTCTGTGGCTGACTGCGAGCTGGTCAAGGTGCAGTTCAAGAACACCCGCTGCGGCTTTTACCGCAATGTTGAAAAGCTCGACCTCAAGATTGGCGACATGGTGGCTGTCGAGGCCTCGCCAGGGCATGACATAGGACAGGTAGCCATGGTGGGGCCGCTCGTGCCGCTCCAGATGCGCAAGGCCAACCTGAAACGAGAATCGGAAATCAAGCGGATCTTCCGCAAGGCCCGCCAGTCAGACCTCGACAAGTTTGAGGAAGCGAAATCTCGTGAACTCGACACCATGATACGCTCACGCCGCATCGCAGCCGACCTCGGCCTCGACATGAAAATCGGCGACGTGGAGTATCAGGGCGACGGCGGCAAGGCCATATTCTATTACATAGCTGACGAGCGAGTCGATTTCCGCAAGCTGATACGCCTGCTTGCAGATGCCTTCAAGGTGCGCATCGAGATGAAGCAGATCGGCGCACGGCAGGAGGCCGGGCGCATAGGCGGCATCGGTCCGTGCGGACGCCCTCTGTGCTGTGCCAGCTGGATGACGCATTTCGTCTCTGTCGGCACGTCAATGGCACGTATGCAGGACCTGTCGATGAACCCTCAGAAACTCGCAGGACAGTGCGCCAAACTGAAATGCTGCCTCAATTTCGAGGCTGCTGCATACGCCGAATCGCAGAACAAGATGCCGCACAAGGATGTAGTCCTCCAGGCCAAGGATGCCGACTACTACCTCTTCAAGACCGACATATTGAAACGCGAGATTACATACTCCACAGACAAGTCCGTGCCGTCCAACCTTGTCACCATTTCCGCTCGCCGCGCCCATGAGATTATCGCCCTCAACAAGCAAGGCATCAAGGTCGATGCGCTGCTCGAGAAGTCGGACGATGCCGCAAACAGCGTACCCGAGTTTGTTGATCTTGCTGATCAGGACAGCCTGACACGCTTCGACAAGTCGCGGCGGCGCAAGCGCGGCGGCAAGGGTAAGGGCGGCGGACAGCAACAGCAGTCGCGCAAGGGAAATGGCGACAAGAACGACAAGAGTGACCGCCAGTCCGGCAAGGGCGACAACCCCCGTCGTGGCGACCAGCCCAAGAACAAGAACGGCGAGGGCGGCAAGAATGACCGCCAGCGTCCGCCTCGCAAGAAACAGCCGCGAGGACAACAGCGACAGGACAGCCAGCAGAAAACCCGTGAGAACAAGGAGAGCAAAGGGGGCAACAAGGAGAACCACGAGGGCAAGTGACCTGTTCGCTTGCTTAGTGGCTCTGGCTGCTGCGGCATGCTGTTCGGCATGCTCGCAGCAGACACCCGCCTTTTCCCAGTTCTATGACATACCTTCCGACGGCTGGAACACACTCGACGGCAAGGATTTCGCGCCGCAGCCAAAGGATTCCGTCGCTCCAGGCCGCTACGACATGGTGATTGTGGTGCGCCATAACGACCTGTTCCCCTATACCCGGCTGTGGCTGGAAGTGGAACAGGCCGACGGACGCGGCGTATTTGCCACTGACACCGTTCCCGTGGCAGTCGCCGGCGCGGAGGGGACATTCCTCGGCGTAGGCCGATACGGTCTTTACGAGGTGACTGACACTGTCCCTGTGACCGTCACCGGCCAGTGGCAGGTTTCCCTGCGCCATATTATGAAAACACCAGACGTGCAAGGCATCAATAACCTTGGCGTCGTATTGTTGAACCGATAAAACAGTTATTCCAAATGAACGAAAAAGACATACAGTGCCGCGCAACGCAGTTTATCCCCTCCGACCTGCGCGACGAAGTGAACCTCCACATAGACAAAGTGCGCAGCCAGATGCGCAATGACGGCATCGAGGCGTGCCTAATCGGGGCAAACCCCAACATCTGCTACCTCACGCTGCGCTTCTTCCGCGGATATGTGTGGGTGCCGGCACAGGGGAATCCCGTATGGTTCACCATCTGCCCCGAGCACTTGCAGGGCGACATGGTGCGTGTGATACGCAAGGTTGAGCAAATCCCCACGATGCTTGCCGAACTCGGCGAGGCAGTTCCTGCCAAGCTCGGCATAGAGCATGGAGAGCTGCCGTATTCCGAAGTGGAACGCATCAAGAAGGCCTTCGGCGGCATCGAGACTGTTGACTGTACGCTGACAATGCGACATGCGCGTATGGTCAAGACAGAATGGGAGCAGAAGCAGATGCGGGTGGACGGAGCTTTGCAGGCTTCGGTATACGCCAAAGTACCCGACCTGTACCGTGAGGGGATGACCGATGTGGAGCTGCAGATAGCCATCGAGGGCGAACTGCGGAAAAAGGGCTGTCTGGGCTATCCGCGCGTGAGCGGCAGGCTGATGCAGATCAACCTCGGCTCGGTCATCAGCGGCGACAATGCCGACTGTCCCTCCCCATACGATTTCTCTATGGGAGGCGCGGGGGTCGACCCGACACTCCCGGTCGGCGCTGACGGCAAGGAAATCATGGTCGGGACGGCCGTGATGGTTGACATGAACGGCGCGTTCAACGCCTACCAGTCTGACATGACCCGCACCTGGCGTGTCGGCGACCTGCCGCAGACAGCCATGCTCGCACACCGCTGCTCGTGTGACATACTGCGTGAACTAGAGAAGTGCAAGCCCGGCACGCCTATCGCCGATATGTACCGCAAGGCTGTCGAGATGGCTCGCGAGCGCGGCCTGGAAGAGTATTTCATGGGTCACAACCGCCGTGTCGCCTTCATCGGCCATGGCGTGGGCATCGAGCTCAACGAGCTCCCTGTGGTCATGGGGCGTTCTCGCGACATCCTGCAGGAAGGCATGACCATCGCTCTCGAACCTAAATTTGTCATCCCCCATGTAGGTGCTGTCGGCGTGGAGAACACGTACATCGCAACCCCTGACGGTCTGGAGTCTATCACCGTCGGCAGCGAGGAAATCGCCAACCTGATATGACAATGAACCTCCGGGAGGACATAGACAGCGAAATATTCCATACCGTGGGCCAGGCAGCCGATGCCCTCGGCTGCCAAGCCTACGTCATAGGGGGCTATGTGCGTGACATTTTCCTCAAGCGGCGCTCCTCCGACATCGATTTCGTTGCCGTCGGCAGCGGCATCGGGCTGGCACAGGAGGTGGCTGCCAGGCTCGGCAAAGGCGCGTACCTGTCGGTGTTTGCCA
>DHKE01000092.1:36366-39351 GCA_002404675.1 Porphyromonadaceae bacterium UBA4702
CTTACGGCACGGCGCAAGTGAAATACCACGGCTACGAGCTCGAGTTCGTAGGCGCGCGCCGCGAATCGTACACTCGCGACAGCCGCAACCCGATTGTCGAGGACGGGACGCTCGCTGATGACCAGGCTCGCCGAGATTTCACCGTCAACATCCTCGCCCTGTCGCTCAACAGGGACAGCTTCGGCGAACTTGTTGACCCATACAACGGCATCATCGACCTCCACAACAAGTTGCTGCGCACGCCATGTGACCCTGATGTCACTTTCTCTGACGACCCCTTGCGCATGATGCGGGCCATACGTTTCGCCACCCAGCTCAACTTCCGCATCGACCGCGGCACCTTCGACGCAATATGCCGCAACCGCGAGCGCATATCCATAATCACAAAGGAACGCATCAATACGGAACTGTCCAAGATACTCCGCAGCCCCAAACCCTCAATCGGCTTCAAGCTGCTCGATATGTCGGGTCTGCTCGAACTCATTTTCCCCGAGCTCGTCGCCCTCAAGGGGGTGGAGACTATTGACGGCCGCGGACACAAGGACAATTTCGCGCACACGCTCCAGGTCGTGGACAACGTGGCTGCCGTTTCCGATTTCGAATGGCTGCGCTGGGCTGCGCTTATGCACGACATCGCGAAACCGGTCACCAAGCAGTATTCGCCGCAGACAGGCTGGACGTTCCGCAACCACAATTTCATAGGGGAGAAGATGGTAGAGCGCATTTTCCGCAAGATGAAGCTCCCCATGAACGTCAAGATGAAATATGTGGCGAAGCTCGTCGGGCTGCACATGCGGCCGCAGCAGATAGGGGAGGAGGGAGTGACCGACTCAGCCGTCCGCCGCATGATAGCAGATGCCGGCGACCCCGACGACCTGAACGACCTCATGATGCTTGCAGAGGCCGACCTGACCTCGAAGAACGCGGTCAAAGTGCGGCGGATACTCGACACTTTCGCCAAGGTGCGCCAGCGGCTCGACCAAATACGCCGCGAGGATGCCGAGCGCACAGCCCCGGCGGTGATAAACGGCAACGAGATAATGGACGTGTTCGGCATAGGCCCCACGCCCTTGCTAGGCGAATTCAAGGCCGCTGTCAATACATACGCTCGCGAACAGCACCTCGACTACTCTCTGGCTTTCGACTACATGCTCTCCATTGCACCCGATTTCGGACTCGCGCCCGTGGATGACATCGCCGCCTTGCGCGAGCAATTCGAGGCCCGCAACAGCGAGCGCGAGGAACACCGCCGACAGCTGCAGCTCAAGCGGGCCGCCGACAAACAGCATCGCGACCGCGAGCTGGGACGGATATAAAATCACAGCACGCAAAAAATATTTTGCCATATCGCAGATTATTAGTACTTTTGCAAGCCGATTATATCCAAACGTCGTTCGACAGCGGGGCTGCGGCGTGTCTCTGGCCGGACATTTCGCGTGCTAACTGTCAATAGATTAATTAATTAAACGCATCGAAAGAAGTGGATACTTTAAGTTATAAGACACAATCAGTCACTCCTGACAAAATCACCAAGGAGTGGGTGCTGATAGACGCAACCGACATGGTGCTCGGCCGTCTCTGCTCAGTAGTCGCCAAAATCCTCCGCGGAAAGTACAAACCCGAGTACACTCCCCACATGGACTGCGGAGACAACGTGATCATCATCAACGCAGACAAAGTGCGGATGACCGGCAACAAGTTCGAAAGCCACGAATACCTCCGCTACACCGGCTATCCCGGCGGTCAGCGTGCATTCACACCCGCCGACCTCATGAAGAAGTCATACAAGGCTACTCTCCGTGCCGGCAAGCACCCCCTCTTCATAAAGGTGGTGAAGGGTATGCTTCCCAAAACCAAGCTTGGCGCCGCTCAGCTCAAAAACCTCCACGTTTTCAACTCAGCAGAGCATCCCTTCGGTGACATGAATCCCAAAACTATCGACATCAATAAATTGAAATAATAGAAGATGGAAAAAATCAATGCAATTGGCCGTCGCAAGGCCGCTGTGGCTCGCGTTTACCTCTCCGAAGGTTCCGGAGTTATAACTATCAACAAACGCTCCCTCGATGATTACTTCCCCTCATCTATTCTTCAGTATGTGGTGAAACAGCCCCTGTTGACACTCGGCGTCGAGGACAAGTACGACATTAAGGTCAACCTCGACGGCGGCGGCTACAAAGGCCAGTCAGAGGCTCTCCGCCTCGCTATCGCACGCGCTCTCGTCAAGGTTAACCCCGACGACAAGGCCGCTCTCCGTGCAGAAGGCTTCATGACTCGCGACGCACGCGTTGTAGAACGCAAGAAGCCGGGTCGTCCCAAGGCTCGCAAACGCTTCCAGTTCTCGAAACGTTGACAACCGCATTGCTCGCTGCTGTGTTGCGGCTGTTCGGCCGGAGACTCCATGGCGGCGGCATGACGACGATATTGGGCAGACGACTCGGCGGGATGTCTCCTGTCGCAGCCGTCTTCCCCTTGTAAATGAAATTCCCGATGCCGGTTTTGCTGCTTGCGTGCGGCTCGGACAGGCAAGGGCATATCAGGCCGAAGCCGTGGCGGCCTTATCCCGCGGCATGAGTTTAGTATCTAAATTCTGGAGATGGACACGTTCCCTACTTCGGAATTGTATTTCAACAGAACGTAAACACTTATCAAACAAATGGCAACACCCACATTTGAAGAACTTCTCGCCGCAGGTTGTCACTTCGGACACCTCAAGAGAAAATGGAATCCCGCCATGGCGCCCTACATCTTCATGGAGCGCAACGGCATCCACATCATCGACCTCTACAAGACCGCAGCCAAGATAGACGAGGCTGCCGCTGCCCTCAAGCAGATCGCCAAGAGCGGCAAGCGTGTCCTCTTCGTCGCTACCAAAAAGCAGGCCAAGGAGGCTGTGGCAGAGAAGGCTTCTTCAATCAACATGCCTTACGTCATCGAGCGTTGGCCGGGCGGTATGCTCACAAACTTCCCCACTATCCGCAAGGC
>DHKE01000092.1:39409-39543 GCA_002404675.1 Porphyromonadaceae bacterium UBA4702
CGCAAGGCTGTCAAGAAGATGACGTCTATCGACAAGATGGAGAAGGACGGAACTTTCGACAGACTTTCCAAGCGTGAGAGACTGCAGATTTCCCGCCAGCGCGCCAAACTCGAGAAGAACCTCGGCTCTATCGC
>DHKE01000091.1:0-7777 GCA_002404675.1 Porphyromonadaceae bacterium UBA4702
AACGGACCGCGCCTCGGCAACAAGGTCATCGAGGCTATCGGCGTGAGCAAGGCCTTCGGCGACAAGGTGCTCTTTGACGACCTCAACTTCATGCTGCCCCCCAACGGCATCGTGGGCGTAATCGGCCCTAACGGCGCGGGCAAGACCACGCTCTTCCGCCTCATAATGGGGCAGGAGAAGCAGGACGGAGGCACATTTGACGTGGGCGAGACCGTCAAGGTGGCTTACGTGGACCAGACGCACAAGGATCTCGACTCGCAGAAGAGCGTATACGAGGTCATCTCGCAGGGCGTGGAGTCGTTCCGAATGGGCGGACGCGACATGAACGCCCGCGCCTACCTGTCGAAATTCAACTTCACCGGCGCAGACCAGGAGAAGAAGATAGGGGTGCTTTCCGGCGGCGAGCGCAACCGCCTACACCTGGCCATGGCTCTCAAGGAGGAAGGCAACGTGCTGCTGCTCGACGAGCCTACCAACGACATCGACGTCAACACACTACGCGCCCTCGAGGAGGGCCTGGAGAATTTCGCCGGCTGCGCTGTCGTAGTGAGCCATGACCGCTGGTTTCTCGACCGTATCGCCACGCACATACTCGCATTCGAAGGCGACAGCAAGGTGACGTTCTACCAAGGCTCGTACAGCGACTACGAGGAGTACCGCCGCAAGCGCGACGGCAACGTCACCCCGCACCGCATACGTTACCGCAAGCTGCAGTGACACGCCGCCAACTGACGACATGACATTTCCGCCCGGACCGAAATAACAATCGCGCCCGGGCGGCGTTATTAATGTAGAACACGGAACAGAAACACTATCGTCTACACACGACATGAAAACCGCTGTCAACGAACTACGTGAACTTGTGCCGATGCGCCGCCAGTGCCGTGAGCTGGCAGAGCGTGTCCTGACTCCAGAACTGCGGCAGACAGCCCGCCGCTACATGGATGCCGTCTCGGCTTCAGGCATTTCACCGCGTGACGAACACGGGCTGCTGCGCTGCCGAATGGTGATGTCACTATGCCTCCTATTTGCCGAGAAGATTGAGGCTGACCCTGAGATACTCGCCGCGTGCGCGTTGACCACATACGTCCGCCAGGGCATGTTCACCTCCGCGCAAGTCCGTCGTGACTGGGGCGACGACGTGGCGCTGCTCATAGACGGGATGCTGCGTGTCAAGCGGTACAGCGACATGGGCATACACGCCGACCAGGACAACTTCCGAGGGCTGCTCCTCTCGCTCGCCTCCGACATCCGCGTCATCATAATTATGATAGTGGAAAACCTCGCGCTGATGCGTGCCATCAACCTCCACCCGGACGAGAAATGGGTGCAGGAGGTGGCGTTTGAGGCCAACTGCCTCTATGCTCAGCTGGCGCACCGCCTCGGCCTGTACGCTATCAAGGGCGAGCTCGAAGACCTGTCGCTCAAATACACCGACCGCAAGGTATACAAGCAGATAGCCGCACGCCTCAACGAGACCAAGCGTGACCGCGACGCATACATCGCCGACTTCATCAAGCCCGTGAGCCAGAAGCTCTCCGAGGCGGGGCTGAAGTTTGAAATCAAAGGGCGCACCAAGTCAATATCCTCCATCTGGGCCAAAATCCGCAAGAAGAAGGTGGATATGTCGGACATATACGACCTGTTCGCTATCCGCGTAATCCTCGACTCGCCGCCCGAGAAGGAGAAGCAGGACTGCTGGCTGGCATATTCAATAGTCGCCGACATGTACCGGGCCAACCCGGTGCGTATGCGCGACTGGATAACGATACCCAAGAGCAACGGCTACGAGAGCCTCCACGCCACGGTCATGGGACCGCGCAACAAGTGGGTGGAAGTGCAGTTCCGCTCGCGTGCCATGGACTTGGTGGCGGAGAAAGGCCTTGCCGCACACTGGCGGTATAAGGGGGGGCATGCCGATGTGGCTGACCGCTGGATGAACAATGTCCGCGAGGTGCTCGAGAACGCCGACGAGGGCCCGATGCGCCTGATGAAGGACATGAAGATAGACGCTTACGGCGGCGAGGTGTTCGCCTTCACCCCAAAGGGCGACCTGCTGCGCCTCCCTGCCGGCGCGACGGTGCTCGACTTCGCCTTCCAGATACACAGCCGTGTCGGAGAGCATTGCGTGGGTGCAGTCGTCAACGGTGCTCACAAGAAGATAAACTACCGCATACAGAACGGCGACTCGATAGAGATAGTCACTTCGCCCACCCAGACTGCCAAGCAGGACTGGCTCAACATTGTCGTTACTTCCAAGGCCCGCAACAAGATACGTCAAAGCCTCAACGAGGAGCGCACTCGCCGCGCCTCGCTCGGAAAGGAGCTGCTGCAACGCCGCGCTCGCAACCGCAAGGTCGAAATCGACGAGGCTCTGCTCATGCGTCTCATAAAGAAGATGGGTTACAAGTACCTCAACGACTTCTTTGCCGACGTGGCTGACGAGAAGGTCGATGCCGCCAAGTTCATTGCTCGCTACACTGACGCTCTCGACACAGAGAGCAAGGCGGAGGAGGAGAATGTCCCGGCGAGCGCGGAGGGCTTCAAGATAAACAACACGCCGCAGACACAGACTGGCAAGCAGTCGGAGGCGCTGACAATAGGTGACAAGTCGCTGCGAGGCATGAACTACCGTTTCGCTCGGTGCTGCAACCCCATTTACGGCGATGACGTGTTCGGCTTCATCTCCTCCGACGGCATTGTCAAGATACACAAGAGCGACTGCCCCAACGCCGCCAACATACGCCGCCGCTACCCCTACCGCATCATTTCCACGCGCTGGAGCGAGCAGGGTGCCGGAGAGATGATGCCCGTGACGCTGCGAATAGTCGGCAACGATGACATCGAGGTGGTGACGACAGTCACGTCGATGATACAGAAAAGCCAGGGAATGGCACTGCGCAACATCTCCATCGACTCGCACGACGGCATTTTCCAGGGCTACCTGACCATAGGCATCGCCGATACCAGCATGCTAAACAGGCTGCTGCAAAAGATAAAATCAACCAAAGGGATAAAGGACGTTTCGCGGTCTTGACCCCGGATGTCCGCAACAACAATAGACAATTATGAAACTCGACAAGAAAGACATTCAACTGCTTGACGCCAAGGGAATAAGCGAGGAACAACTCGACCGCCAGCTCGCGATGATTGCCAGTGGCTTCCCCCCGGTGCACATCGATGCGGCCGCCACTGTCGGCAGTGGCATCATGCGCCCGACAGACGAGGAGGCGCAGCGTTACTCCGCCCTATGGGACACCTGCATTGCCAGTGGGGCAAAGGTGGTGAAAATGGTGCCTGCCTCTGGTGCTGCCTCACGTATGTTCAAGAACGTGTTCGCTTTCATCAACTCCAGCGCGGAAACACCCGACACCGACTTCATGAAGGCGTTCTTTGCCCGCATCACCGATTTTGCCTTCTTCCCGCTGCTGAACAAGGCTGCGATGCGAGTGGCCGCCAAGAGCGTACTCTCCCTAATCGCCGAGGGGCGTTTCCGTGAGGTGGCGCAGCTGCTCGTTTCTGACGAGGGACTGGGCTACGGGAACAAGCCCAAGGCCTTGCTGGAGTTTCACAAGGTCATGGGCGGCACGCGCACGCCCCTCGAAGAGCAGCTTGCCGAAGGAGCGCAGTATGCCGCCGGCGCTGACGGCATTGCCCGCGTGCATTTCACCATCAGCCCCGAGCATCTCGCTGCCGCATGCGCCAAGGTCGAGGAGGTCTGCCGGCGCATGGAGCGTGAATACGGCGTGAAGTTCGACATCTCGTTCAGCATACAGAAACCTTCGACCGACACCGTGGCTGCTGCCATGGACGGCTCGCCCTACCGCGAGGACGGCTCGCTCTTCTTCCGCCCGGGTGGCCACGGCGCGTTGATTGAGAACCTCAACGACCTCGATGCCGACTTCGTTTTCCTCAAGAACATCGACAACGTTGTCCCCGACAGCCGTCGAGGTGATACTGTGGCATACAAGAAAGTGCTGGGTGGCGTGCTCGCAGCTGTCAAACAGCAGATTGACCGCTATTGCAGCGTGCTTGGCAACGGCACTCCCTCGCCGGCAGAACTTGCAGAGATGCTTGCCTTTGCGCGTGAGACGCTGTGCATAACCCATGACGGCATGGAGACGGCAGACGCTGATGCAACGGCCGGCTACCTGCGCCGCAAGTTCAACCGTCCGGTGCGTGTATGCGGCATGGTCGTCAACGAGGGCGAACCTGGCGGAGGCCCGTTCCTCGCACGCAATCCCGACGGCACGGTGTCGCCCCAGATACTCGAGTCCTCACAGATAGACATGACTGACAGCCGCTCGGCTGAGATAGCGAGACAGGCCACCCACTTCAACCCTGTGGACCTGGTATGCGCCATACGCGACTTCCATGGAGTGAAGTTCAACCTCCCCGACTTTGTAGACCCGCAGACCGGCTTCATCTCGCAGAAGAGCCGTGGCGGTGTCGAGATTAAGGCACTGGAGCTGCCGGGGTTGTGGAACGGCGCAATGTCTGACTGGAACACCGTGTTCGTGGAAGTGCCAGCCTCGACATTCAACCCCGTCAAGACTGTCAACGACCTGCTGCGTGACGCGCACCAGCCTTCGAGCGACCGTGGATAAGAAATTATACCTACTTGTACATTAAATACTTACTGCATGAAACGTATCAACAGACTTTTGAGCCGCCTGCTGCTATGTGCCGCAGCGTGCGGCATCGCCGTGCCGTCGTTTGCCGGCGAACCGGAATACGGTACACTCAACACTGCGGCCCAGCATCCTGACTGGGTCAGAAACGCCGTCATCTATGAGGTAAACCTGCGTCAAGGCACCCCCGAGCGCACCCTCGCTGCCATGGAGAAACAGCTGCCCCGGCTTCAGGACCTGGGCGTGGACATACTGTGGCTCATGCCCATACACCCTATCAGCAAGCTCAACCGCAAGGGTGAGCTCGGCTCGTACTACGCTGTGGCTGACTACAAGGCGGTCAACCCCGAGTTCGGAACTTTCGACGACCTCCGCTCTTTCGTCAAGACAGCCCACCGCCTCGGCATGAAGGTCATAATCGACGAGGTGTGCAACCATACCGGCTGCGACAACGTGTGGGTCAAGGAACACCCCGATTTCTATGCCCGCAACGAGAAAGGGGAGATGTTCGGTCCGTTTGACTGGACTGACACCTACAAGCTGGACTATTCCAACCCCCAGCTGCGTGCCGCGATGATAGATGCGCTCGAATATTGGGTCAAGGAGGCTGACATTGACGGCTACCGCTGCGACGTGGCTGCCGAGGTGCCGACTTCGTTCTGGGAAGAGGCTCGCGCTCGCCTCGAAATGATCAAGCCTGTATTTATGCTGGCAGAAGCATCCAAGGCTGAATTGACGCTGCGTGCCTTTGACGCGGACTACAACTGGCCGATGAAGGATGCCTTCAATGCCGTTGCCGCCACACAGGGTGTCAACAAGTATGCTGCCGGACATGGGCAGAACCTCCCCAAGTCTAATGCACGCACGCTCACTGACCTGCTGCTCAAACAGCACCGCCAGTACCCGCAGGGAGCAATCAATATGAACATGATTACCAACCATGACCTCAACTCGTGGGAGGGTACGGAGTTTGACCGCTTCGGCGAGGCTGTGAACACATTCGCTGTGTTGAGCTACACACTCCCCGGTATGCCGATGATGTACACTGGCCAGGAAGTGGGCTGGAATCACGCCTTCGAGTTTTTCAAGCACGACCAGGTGCCTGTATACAAGGATAATGAGCATACCTTGTTCTACCGTATGCTCAACGCGCTGAAGCATGACAACAAGGCGCTCGCAGCCGGCGTGTTCAATTTCACGGACATCAGTGCCGGCTGCGATGACGTTATGGCGTTCCAGCGAACAGCGTCAGGCAACGAGGTGACCGTGATAGCCAATCTCAGCGGCAAGGAGCAGCCCCTGCGCCTTAGCGTGGACGCAGCTGCGCTCTCCGGCGCGACTGAATGGTTCTCGCAAGAGACGGTGACGGCACTGCCGGCGACGCTGTCGCCCTGGCAATACATCGTCCTTGTGAAGTAAGGGAAGATAAGTGAACGAACCCGATATGGCAGCTGTGGCGGACGTATGGCCGTTACGGCTGCTGTTCTGTTACGCCCAGCTGCTCCGCGATGCGGCGGTCGTTGCTCAGTCGCGGTATCTTGCGCTGCCCCCCGAGCTTGCCGTTGCCGTGCGTCTCGAGCCAGCGGTCGAATGTGCCGGCAGGGACTGTCACCACCTGCGGCGGCGCGAGGAAGATGCCGTGGCTGCGCTTAGCCTGGTAGTCGGAATTGACCTCTTGCAGACGGCGGTCGAGCTCGGCGGCAAACGCCGCAGTGTCCGTCGGCGGTGTCAGCCATTCGATTATCCACTGGTGGCATCCGCGCTCGCCGTTGCGGGCATATACCGGCGCGACAGTATAGTTGGCTATCCTTGCTCCGGTCAGGCGCATCGCACTCGCTATCGCGTCATCGGCATTGTACTCCATAACCTCCTCGCCGAAAGCGTTGATGAACGACTTGGTGCGCCCGGCTATGGTTATCTTGACCGGCGCAGTTGACTCTATGCGAACAGTGTCGCCGATGCGGTAACGCCACAGCCCGTTGGCTGCCGTGATAATCAGCTCGTACACCTTGCCCTGCTGCACTTCCCACAGCGGGATAGGGGAGTCCCCTTCCAGCGGCAGGAACTCGTAGAACACCGCGCTGTCTATCTGCAGCAGCATCTCCCTGTCGCCCGGGCTTGTCGCGCTGGCGAAGAACCCTTCCGAAGCATTGTACGTCTCCACGTAGTGCATCTGCGCAGGGTCGCACAGACGCGCATACTCCTCGCGGTAGGGGGAGAAGGCGATGCCGCCGTGAAAGAACACCTCGAGGTTGCGCCATACGTCGGTGATGCGCTCTGCGCCGGTCATCTGAAGCACCGTGCGTATCACGGTCAGGAACCACGACGGCACTCCCGAAATGTTGGTGATGTTGCACCTCAACGCAGCGTTGGCCAGAGCCGGCAGCTTCTCCTCCCAGTCAGGCATCAGCGCAATGCGCTTGGACGGCACGCGGAACAGCCCCGCTCCTGCCGGTATGCGGTCTATCAGGGTCGCGCTCAGGTCGCCGATACGCACACCACTGGCGATGTCCTCTTCATGCAGCTCGTTGGCGAAACTGCCTCCCAGGATGAACCCCTTGCCCGAGAACATGCGGCTGCCAGGCGTGGCACGCAGGTAGTGCGCTACACTGTCGCTCGCGCCCGGGTAATGGTTGCGCCGCAGCGAGTCGGCAGTCACGGGAATGTACTTCGACTTGCCGCCCGAAGTCCCCGACGACTGGGCATAGCGCAGACACCGGCCGCGCCACAGCACATCGCGCTCGCCGCGTATCATGCGCATCACGTAAGGGCGCAGCGGCTCGTAGTCCACCAAGGGGACACGCTCGCGGAACGCCTCATAGCCGCTGCAGCCGTCCAGCCCCACAGCCCTGCCGTAAGCCGTATTGCCGCCGTGAGAGAGCAGCCACGCCAGCTGCGCACGCTGAATGTCCTCGCCCTCGGCGGCCCAGCGGTCAGTTCTCGACGCCCTTTTCGCCAGGAAATGTCTTGCTACAGGAGTAAAGTCCATCATATCGTTTCGTTCAGAATGTCGGTATCAGCCACAAATTTACGCAAACTCATCCATACCGCCAAATCCAACAGTCTGGATGAAACGCTTGTATATAATAAACAAGCGGCCGGGCTGATGCTCGGTCGCTTGTGGCGGAGAGGACGAGATTCGAACT
>DHKE01000091.1:7839-23792 GCA_002404675.1 Porphyromonadaceae bacterium UBA4702
TTCAGCCACTCACCCACCTCTCCTCATAATTAATTGAAAAGCGTTTATGTCGTGCATAGCGGCGTTTGCCGTTTTGCTTTTGCGGTGCAAAGTTAATCAGTTTTTCCGTAGTGTGCAAGTTTTTCGGCGATAAAATTTTTTCGTCTCGGCCGCAGCCGCTGATTTCTAATCAGTTACACTCGCTCACAAACTTGTCAGTATCCGATACATTCTCCTCGTCGCCGAATTTATGTCCCTCGAAGTTTGGTGTACGAAGCCGTTTTTGTGGTAGAATAGCAACGTCTTGGGATTGTTTATCGCATCGACTGTCACAAATTGGCAACCGGCTTGTGTGTAGCGAGAGAATGTAACAACAACCAGATCGATAATTGATGAACCGATGCCGCAGCCTTGGTAGTCTGTGGATATGCCGAGATGTCCTATATTTATTGCAGGGAAACAGGGTTGTCTGCTGAAGAAATCTACAGAGGCATTGTCAGTGTCATATCGGAGGTCGTCGATGAAATCTTGTTTCTCGTCTTGCCCTGAAATCACGATTGCATCGTTCATTAAGGTGAACAATGCGACTAATGAGCCGTCTTCCGCGACAGCACAATATGCTGACAGATACTTGTACTTGACGCAGTCCTTTAGTTCGTAGCGAAAAAAGTCATCAAGCTCCTTTTCGCCACAACTGAACGCAGACGTGTTGCAGTAGTCCACGTCTGTCATCATCCTTATTTTGAAGTCAATAGCCAAGCAATGGGTTTTTGCCGCCGCAGTTGGCTATTATACGGCGAGCGTTGGCAATGGCTGTGTCGCGCCGCTGCTTCATCTGCTGCCGCTCCTCGTCGGTATATTCATCGCGGATGTGTTTCGCCACTGTCTGGCGAAAACGGGCGACATCATCGCTGTTCATCGGCGGATTTGGTATCGGGCGTATCATGTCTGATGAGTTTGTTGGTTGCAAAAGTAATAAATAAATCGATGTGGTGCAAGTCACTTTTGCTGCTTGCGGCGGAGGCGGTCGATGTGGCGGCGGCGCAGGTGGGCTGTTGCCACGTCGCGCAGGTGCGACAGCGAGAGCCGCCACGGCGTGGGGTTGGTGGTGTAGGGCTGCGACAGCAGGTCGTCTATCGGCTCGGGCATTTCTACGTCTGCACCGAACTGCTCGGGGTAGATGACCAGCATGTTCTGCGCCGAATGGTAGCGCATCAGGTGCGCCGGCAGGTTCTCGAGGTCGGTGGAGAAGGAGACGGACGTGCGGCGTGCGCCGATGACCACCATGAGGTCGTCATACTCGATGTCGGCGGAGTGGGTGATGAAATCGTCCCACGTCTGCATGGAGCGGAACTCGGTCTCGATAGCGTATTTGCCGGCTTCCAGCACTCCGCGCACGAAGCGTGCTGTCTCGTCTGCCACGATGAAGACGACCTTGCAGCCGAGTTGTGTGGCGAGGTTGCCCATGCGTTCCACCCACTGGCGGAAGCCGGTCTCGTATTCGGCCTTGGTGGGGACGATGACCATGAGGCGGCGTATGGTATCGACCGGAATGAAGCAACGCGACATGATGATCATCTTGTTGCAGGTGCGCAGCAGCTGCTCGATGACATTGCCGTAGAACGTGTCCACGATGTTTGACCGCCTGTGCATGCCGAGTATCAGGTCGGTGCAGCCGCGTTCCTTCATCACGTTGACCATTCCGGCGACGATGTTCATGTCGTACCGCTCTATGTCATTCACCTCGACATCGACAGCCGAAGCCGCTCCCGAGGCGAGGCGCAGGGCGTTGCGCCCCGTGTTGACGATGCGCGAGTCGTCGGTGCTGCGCACGAACAGCGTGGTGATTTCCGTATGGTTGTCGGGGTGGCGCATCAGTATGGCGAGGTTCATGATTTCCTCGGCTGTGACGGGGTTGGAGACGGCTACGAGCTGGCGGGCGTTGCTCCGCTGGCCGTCGCTGCCGTCGGCGCGGAGGGACTCGCCGGCTATGTCGATGTGTATGCGCATCGCGCCCCGCTCAGTCATCACCGATGCCACGCCGCAGCACACGAGTATCATCAGCACTGCGCCGTTCATCATCTCCTCAGTGAGCAGCCCGTACTGGTAGCCGAGCATCGTGGCGGCTATCGTGGCGGCAGCCTTACCGGAGGTGAGGCCGAACATGAGCCTGCGCTCGTTGCGGCGGAAGTGCCAGATGCGCTGCCCCATGTATGCCGACAGCCATTTTGCCGCCAGCGCGGTGAGAGACATGACGGCGGAGACGTAGACCACGTCCCAGCTGCCGAAGATGACACGAACGTTGATGAGCATGCCCACGCCTATCAGGAAGTATGGGATGAATATGGCGTTGCCGACGAATATTATCCTGTTCATCAGCGGCGACCGGATGGGAAGGAACTTGTTGAGCACCAGTCCGGCATAGAACGCGCCGAGGATAGCCTCAAGACCGGCGAGCTTAGCCGTAAGCGAGGCGAGCAGCATCATCGCCAGGATGTAGACAAACTGCACCACCGAGTCGTTGTAGCGGCGGAAGAAGCGGCGTGTCAGCCAGGGGTATGTGAAGCCTATCGCCACGGCGACGAGAGCCGACTGCACAAGCAGCCGCGACAGGTTGAGCCAGCTGAACGAGCCCTGCTGCCGTATGTCGATTACCCCGGCGAGGGCGACAAGGGCAAGCAGCACTGCCACTATCGTGCCGCAGATGGAGATGACCACCGCACGGTTGTTGCTCAGGCCGAAGCGTGTGGCTATGGGGTAGGAGATAAGCGTGTGCGAGGCGAACATCGAGGAGAGCAGCACGGCCGTCAGCCACCCTGTCCCCAAGGCGTAGCGGCTCACGGCGATGCCAAGCAGCATAGGCAGCATGAATGTGATGATGCCGAAGACGATGCCTCGCCGCAGGTTGCGCCGCAGGTTGTACATGTCTATCTCGATGCCGGCGAGGAACATGAGGTACAGTATCCCCACCTGTCCGAATATTTCGAAGCTCGCGTCGCGGGCCAGCAGGTTGAACCCGTGCGGGCCTACGGCCATGCCGGCGAGTATCATGCCCACGATCGTGGGTATCTTGAGGCGCGACAGAAGCATCGGGGCGAGCAGTATTATCAGCAGCACCAGCAGGACTATCGCCACCGGCTGCTGCAAGGGGAACGACAATATGCTGCCCAGTATCATGCTCATGTCATCGCGAAAAATCCCGTTGCCGACCTGTCGGTCGCCTGTTCCGCTTCATCTGTCGTCATGCCGAGCGTATCAGCCACCTTGCGGCATATTTCGGACAGGTACGCGCTCTCGTTGCGCCGTCCTCGGTGCGGCACGGGGGCGAGGTATGGCGAGTCTGTCTCGAGCAGTATGCGGCCGAGGCCGATATGCGCGACGGCCTGGCGCACCTCACTGGCGTTCTTGAACGTCACCACGCCGTTGATGCCGAACATTGCCCCGGGGACTGCGGCGAGTATGCGGTCCGCATCGTCCGGACTGCCCGTGAAGCTGTGGAAGAGCAGACGGTGGCTGCCCATATCCTCAGCCTTGATACACTCCAGCGTCTCGTCGAGGCCGTCACGGCAATGTATTATGACCGGCAGCGACAATTCCTTTGCCCACCGCAGCTGGCGGCGGAAAACCTCCATCTGCTCGTCGCGGTATGTCCTGTCCCAGTACAGGTCAATTCCGACCTCGCCGATGGCGACATATCCGCCTTCGTCCAGCATCTCGCGTATCTTGCCGAGCTGCACTTGCCAGTCGCCGCGCACCTCCGTCGGGTGAAGCCCCATGGCCATGCGCGTGGCTTCGGGGTAGCGGCGGTGCAAGGCAATCATGTCGGCGGCAGTGCCGGCATCGACATTGGGGAACACCATGCGTGTCACCCCAGCGGCGATAGCCCGCTCGACGGCGGCTTCACGGCCGTCGTCGGCAAACTCCGGCATGTAGAGATGCGTGTGAGTGTCAATCATTTGGTGCGGCCAATAAGTTTCTCGGCAAACATCCGGAAGCACTCGTAGCCCTCTTCGGTCAGCCCCGCTTTCTTCAGCGACTTAAGGGCGCGTCCCATCCATGAGGCGACAGCCTTGCGGCACATCTCGTCGATGCCCATGCGCTCGTATATGCGTGTGACTGTCTGTATCTTGACCTGTCCGTTCTCCATTTGCATCGCGCTCCGCATCGCGTCGCTGTCGCTGCCCCCGCGGTTGAGTGCTTCGAGCAGCAGGTATGTCTTCTTGCCGTTGAGGATGTCGCCGCCGATAGGCTTGCCGAATGTCTCGCTGTCGCCGAACACGTCGAGGTAGTCGTCCTGTATCTGGAAGGCAACGCCCAGGCAACGCCCGAACTCGTCCACGCGGCTGCCCTGCGCCTCTGTCGCGCCGCCGATGATGCAGCCTATGCGAGCCGCGCCGCCGAGCAGAGCCCCGGTCTTGAGCGTAATCATGTGGATGTATTCATCTGCGGTCACGTCGTCGCGGGTCTCGAAATCGGTGTCGTACCGCTGTCCCTCGTATACTTCAACAGCCATGCGGTTGAACGTGTCGAGGACGCTGCGCAGCTTGTCGTCAGGCACGTCCATGACCAGCTGCGTGGCGAGCGTCAGCATGGTGTCGCCGCTCAGGATAGCCGTGTTGACATCCCATTTCTTGTGTACGGCGGGACGCCCACGGCGCATGTCCGAATGGTCCATCACGTCATCGTGCACCAGCGTGAAGTTGTGGAACATCTCTACCCCGAGCGCGGCCCGGAGCGCAGCCTCCGCGTTGCCGCAGAAAGCGTCGCAGCCCATGAGCGTCAGCACCGGGCGCAGCCGTTTGCCGCCGGCGGTGATGCCGTAGACGACAGGCTCGTAGAGGCGTTCCAGTCCCGGGCGGTTATAGTCCAGGCGGCTAAGTCCGCCCTCGAATATGTCTCTGTATTCAGATATGCGTTTCATGTCATTTCAGGTTGATGTAGCGTGAGTAAATGTCGTTGGGCAGATCCTTGCCCCGGTCTGCCTGCAGCGCGGTCTTGAACCCCTTGACGAAGCGCGTATAGGTGGCAGTGTCAGTGCCGCATGCCTTGCGCAGGTTGTCGATGTCGGCGTCAATGTCCTTCTGTGTCAGCCCGCGTGTGCGTATCTGGCTCACATATCCCAGCCCGAGGTCGTAGCCCACGGAGAGGGTGTCAGACGTGCCGAGGGCAAGCTGCGTGTGCATCTTGTCGCAGAGGGGCAGCCCATTGACTGCAGTCTCAAATGATGTGATGTACTTCTCGAAATCTTCGCCACGGTACTTGTCGCACGCATACAGGTGCGCCACTGCCAGGGTGTCGATTTTTGAGCCGGGCACGCGGCCCAGGTATGAATAGCACAGGAAACGTGCCACGGAGTCAGGGTCAACGCGCCGCATCATGTATTCCAGACGCTCGCTGTCTCGCATCGTCATGAAATTCGCGGGGAACCCGTTTGTGCCGTCCCCTCCTTTTTTCTTGCAGCCCACTGCCAGCACTGACAGTATCGCCACAAAGGCTATCAGCAATTTTTTCATAGTCAAAGGTTTATCCGAGGTATGCCTTTGGACGATTCTGCCCCCTTGCGGGTCGCAGGGTTATCCACGCGGCATACCGAACCGGTTAACACGGCAAAATTAATAAAAAAAACACACAATCGCATTGCCGTTCCGGATAAAAGCATTACCTTTGCAGCGCAAACCGCAAGAGGCCGTGCCGCAAAGGACGGACATCAGGAGTGATGCTCGAGTGGTTGAAGAGGCACGCCTGGAAAGCGTGTATACGCCAAAAGCGTATCGGGGGTTCGAATCCCCCTCACTCCGCCATGATTTTATTTGGGACGCACCTGTAATGGGTGCGTTTTTTTTGTACGCAGACCTTGCGGCAGTGTTAGAACTGAACAAGCACCCCAAAGGTTCGACAGAAACCTTCAGGGTGTTGTTCACGGCGAGGCGTTATATCAGAGTTGACTGCGAGTAGTCCAATGTGTACATCGGGAGTCCGAACTCATTATTGGAAATTTTGGCGATGCAGATGAGTTCTGGAATGTCCTCTGTCCAAAATACTACTTCCAGTTCTTCGCCGTCTCTTAACTCAACGTACTTTATAACCTCGTTGGCCTTGTCATTACACATGATGTTGAGGGCTTTAGGGCCGTTCCATACGTTGCCAATGCTGAACTGCATTGTTCTCTTTGAGGGCTTGACAGCGTCTTCCCTCTTAGCGCGAGTGTATCTGCTCATTGTTTCTTAGTTTTGAATTTGATGCAAAGCTATATATATATACTGGTTGCAGCAAATGGGCTTTTAGGTCTATTGGCTAAAATGCCATATTGGGCCAGATGACACCGGTTGAGATGTAATGGTATAGATTAATAATTATTATGAGGCTGCTCCATGACATCAGACGCAGAATTACCCGGAAATGGCATGCCTTGTCCATGCTTCGGCTGCATGGTCATCTGAAATGCATGGAAACAAAAAAGAGTGCGCCGGGTGTGGCACACTCTTGCAGTTATGCGTTGGGGGATTATCCCTCGCGGTTCTCGCGGTTGAATATGTGTCTGAGCTTCGAGAATATGCTTTTCGACTGCGTTGCCGTCGGGACGATGTTCGGATTGTCCTTGAGGCTCTCGATTGCGCTGCGTTCAGTGTCGGAGAGGCTCTGAGGCACATAGACCATCACGTTGACCAGCAAGTCGCCGTTTGCGCCGCCGTTGAGCGAGGGCAGGCCCTTGCCGCGCAGCCGCAGAACCTTTCCGGGCTGTGTGCCGGGCTGTATCTTTAGGCGTGCGTGTCCCTCAATGGTGGGCACGTCGGCAGTGCCGCCGAGCGCGGCTGTCGGGAAGTCGAGCATCAGGTTGTAGATCAGGTCGTTGCCGTCGCGTATCAGCTCCGGGTCAGCCTCTTCCTGTATGCAGATGAGCAGGTCGCCGCACACTCCGCCGTGCTGCGGGGCGTTGCCCTTGCCGCGCATGGTGAGTGTCATGCCGTCTTCTACGCCCTTGGGTATAGAGAACTCGACGATTTCCTCTTTCTTCTCAACGCCTGTGCCGTGGCAATGGCTGCACTGCTCGGTTATCAGCTTGCCCTCGCCGTTGCAGTCCGGGCATACAGACTGCACTACCTGCGTGCCGAAGAATGACTGCTGCACATTCTGTATCATGCCGGTGCCGTGGCAGCGGTCGCAGGTCTTGAACGCAGTGCCGTCCTTTGCGCCTGTGCCATGGCAATATTCGCATGCCACGAAGCGCGGCAGCTTGACCTTCTTGGTGACGCCGTTGTAGATGTCACGCAGCGTGACGCGGACAGTCACGCGCAGGTTCGAGCCCTTGTTGACGCGCTGGCGTTGGTAGCCGCGGCGTGAGCCGCTGCGCCCTTGGCCGAAAAAGTCGCCGAAGATACTGCCGAACTGTGACATGATGTCGTCCATTGACATGCCGCCGGCATTGAAGCCTCCAGCTCCTCCGGCTTCGCCCAGGCCCGGGCCGAAGCGATCGTATTTGGCACGCTTGTCAGCGTCGCTCAGTACCGAATACGCCTCTGCCGCTTCCTTGAACTTCTCCTCGGCGGCTTTCTTGGCTTTCTTTTCCTCTTCGGTGTTTTCCGGATACCTGTCAGGGTGGTATTTGACGGCCATCTTGCGGTATGCCTTCTTTATCTCTTCTGCTGTGGCGTTCTTGTCTACGCCAAGCACCTCATAGTAGTCTTTCTTGTTGTCAGCCATTGTAGTCTGCTCCCTGTGTTATTCTGTTGTCACTGTCCCACAACGACTTTGGCGTGGCGTATCACCTTGTCGTTGAGTGTATATCCTTTCTCCACGGTGTCTATTATTCTGCCCTTCATTTTCGGGTCTGGCACAGGCACTGCGGAGATAGCCTCATGTCTTTCGGTATCGAAAACGGTATCGGCCGTGTCGATTGCCTTTACGCCGTTTTTCTCGAGCAGCTTGACGAGCTTGTCGTATATCAGCTCCAGCCCCTCGCGCACAGCGGCGGCATCTGTCGCGTCGGCTGATGCCTTCAGCCCGCGTTCCATGTCGTCTACGATTGGAAGAATGCCCATGTACGCGCCCTCGGCGGCGTTTTTGATGAGTTCCGCCTTGTCGCGCATGGTGCGCTTGCGGAAGTTGTCAAACTCTGCCATCAGAAACAGGTACTCCTTTTTCTCCTTCTCGAGCTGTTCGGTCAGCGACGCTATCCGCGCAGCGTCGTCCTCCTCTTCCGTCTCGTTTTCCTGTCCTTCTGTCTTCTTTTCAGGAGTTTCCTCGGCTTGCGGCTGTGTGTCGGCAGTCTGCTGTGTCGGCTCCTCTTCTATATTGTTTTTGCTTTTGTTCTTGCTCATGGCTTTCTTGTTTTGGGCTGCGCGTGCAGCAAATAGTGCGCCAAATGATGTTAATGCCACGAGCTGCCGTGTTAGAGCATGGCGATGAACACGCCGAATGGCTTAAATCGGCTGTCCGCAGCTGCCTGTTCAGCCTCGCCTCTGCCGCTGAATATGCCGTACATCGCGCTTCCCGAGCCTGACATGGAGGCATACACCGCGCCGCAGTCGTAGAGCGTATCTTTGATGAATGGCAATTCGGGGTGGCGGGGAAACAGTGACGCCTCGAAATCGTTGACAATCAAATCTTTCCATTGTTCAATAGGCTTCAGGACGGCCTGGCGCAGGTCGATGCGGTCGCCGCGTGGCGTGATGCCGGAAAATGCCTCGCGGGTAGGGATGCCGAACGGTGGCTTCACTGTCACTGCCCAACGGCCTGACAGGTCGATGTCTGTCGGCATGAGCTTTTCGCCCACACCCTCGGCGTAAGCCGGACGGTTGCTGATGAATACCGGGCAGTCCGCGCCTAACCGGGCCGCCAACGTTTCGAGCAGGCTGCCTGAGAGCGGCTGGCTGGACAGGGCGTTCAGCGCACGCAGGGTGAATGAGGCGTCGGCAGAGCCGCCGCCGAGGCCCGCGCCGTCGGGTATGTGCTTTTCGAGCGAGATGCGCAGCGTCGGCAGTCCATTTCCTCCTGTGCTGGCGCGGTACAGCTGCACGGCGCGGTATGCGAGGTTCGACTCCAAGGGGCAGCCTATGATGTTGCCGCTGAAAGTATAGATGTCTTCCGTGCCGCCGCAGGGCGTGACTTCGAGTATGTCGCACAGCGGGTACGGGCAGCGCGGCGTGCCGTTATGCAGCCCAATGGGGTGGAATACGGTCTGCAGGTCATGGTAGCCGTCATCGCGCTTGCGCACGACGTGCAGGCCTATGTTGATTTTGGCGTTGATGAACTGTATCATGGTGTCAAGGCTGTTTGTTGCCGCCCTGCGCGGCGTGGCGCATCACGGTGCGCGACTGCACTGCCAGCAGCGAGCCGCGGGCGAGCAGGTATGACATGAACGCCGCCCACAGCACATTGTTTTCGGGCAGTCCGATGCGGATGCCGCCGTCACGGAAATGCACGAAGCTGACGGTCATGAATATTGCGGCGGCGGTGGCTGTCACCACGAGCATGCGCCGCGTGGCTGTCATGCCGATGAAAAAGCCGTCGTAGATGAACGCCATGACCGACAGCGCGGGTATGGCGAATATCCACCCTCTGTAGTGGCGTATGGTGCCGATGACGGCCTGGTCGTTGGTGATGAACGAGATTATTTCGCCGTAGAAAAGGACGTATACAGTGGTGAAAAGCAATGCCATTGCGGCTGACCACATCAGCAGCCGGCGCACGCAGCGCCGCAGCATCGTCAGGTCATGGCCCCCGGCAAACCGCCCGCACAGCGCCTCGCCGGTGAACGCGAACCCGTCCATGCAGTAGGAGAAGAAGACGAAGAACTGTATCATCACGGCGTTGGCGGCGAGGGTCATTGCGCCGAGGCGCGCGCCTATGGCGGTGACAGTCATAGACACGCCGATGATGCACGCCGAGCGCAGGAATATGTCGCTGTTGACACGCAGGAAGCGCAGCAGCCCGTCAGCGGCGAACACTTCGCGCAGGGGGGTGCGCAGCGACTTGCCGCGCATGCGCCGCATCGCCGCAAATACCGCCAGCGGCACTCCGCAGCAGGTTGCCGCCAGCGTGCCGTATGCCACCCCGGGGAAGCCCATGCCGCCGACGTAGACAAACAAGAGGCTGAGCCCGATGTTGAGGACGTTGACAGTGACGGTTACGGTCATCGGCAGCAGCGTGGTCTGCATGCCGAGCAGCCACCCTTGAAGCGACATGGTGACGAGCATAGCGGGCGCGCCCCAGATGCAGATGTCGAAATAGGTAGACGCGAGCGAGCGCACCTCCCCTTGCGGCCCTATGAGCATGAGCAGCAGCTCGCGCAGGGCGGGGCGCAGCAGCAGGATGAGAAGCCCGACCGTCAGCCCGACCGTCAGCGTGCGCCACAGTATCCGGCGGCAGCCGTCCATGTCGTCCGCGCCGAAACACTGCGCGGTCATGCCGGTCGTCCCCATGCGCAGGAAGCCGAACATCCAGAACACCACGTTCTGCATCATCGTCCCCACCGCCACCGCGCCGATGAACGCCTCTGAGCCGAGGTGTCCTGCCACGGTAGTGTCGCACAGCCCCAGCAGCGGCATGGTGATGTTGCTGATTATGGCGGGTATGGTGAGCCGCAGTATCTCCCTGTTCAGTCGCATTACGGTCGTAGCGTGCCGTCGGGCGGCGCGTCGGGTGCAAAGTTACGAAATCCGCGCGAGAGCGCAAAACGCACGCCTGCCGCGACGGCTGTTTGCACCATTGCCCGATATGTATTAACTTTGCGAAGACCTAAAAGACAATGCAAGATGCAGACACAGACAACAGTCGTAGCCGATGCCGGCTCTACCAAGATTTCGTGGGGCGTGTGCCGCCCTAACTACGCCCCTGAGGTGGTCACTACCGCCGGTTTCAATGCCGTGACGGCTCGGTCTGAAGATTTCTGCAAACTGTATGAACTGTGTGTCGAGGCGGTTTCAGAGTTAGGCCTGACCGCGCTCTCCGTGGAGGAAGTGCATTATTACGGAGCCGGATGCGCCACTGCCGCTATCAATGCCAGCGTAGCGTCTGCGCTGCGGTGTGTCTTTCCGCAGGCGCAGATATATGTAGGCTCTGACCTCGAGGGCGCGGCTCGCGCTCTGTTCGGCGAGGGCGACGGCATAGCGTGCATACTCGGCACCGGCAGCAACTCATGCCTGTGGCGTGGTGGCATCATAGAGGCCAACGTGCCGCCGTTGGGCTATATCCTCGGCGACGAGGGGAGCGGCGCGTCGCTGGGCCGCCGTCTGGTGCGTCAGGCTCTGCGCGGCGCGTTGGGGCAGCGGTATCGCGACGAACTGGAACGGGATTACGGCGTGACACGCGAGGAGACGCTTCAGCGCGTATACCGCAGCCCCGGAGGCAACGTATGGCTCGCCTCGCTCGTGCCGTTCCTTGGCCGCCACCGCAATTCATTGGCTATACAGCGCATCCTTGCCGATGAGTTCGGCGCATTCCTGGACAACAATGTCGCCCTTTACAACGCCGTGGCCATGGATATGCCTGTAGGGTTCATAGGCTCTGTGGCGCACTTCTTCGAGATTGAGCTGCGGACAGCGATGGCAGAGCGCGGCTACCGCTTGGCACGCATAGTCCGCTCCCCCATAGACGCGCTCCTCGCCTCCTCGCGCTGACCTGCCGCACAAAATCTGCGGCGGTGCTTTGCCGTGTCGGGGATTTTGCTTACTTTTGCATAAAAGACTGCGGACGCGCCCGTCTGCGGCCGTTAACCATATATCGAAACTATGCAGACCAAGGCACTGTTTATCACACTGGCGGCTTTGCTCGCCTCCATACTCCCGGCTGCGGCGCAGGCTGCCGTGGCTGCGCCCGCCGACGGCACGGTGTATGTGGACGCGCTGTTCACATATCCCGAAGCCCCGGAATACCTGGGCGACATCACCTCGCGCTCCGACTACCTGATGGACAATTTCTGGACTCCGATGGACTTTAAGCAGAAGACGGTCAACCAGGCGGCGTTGCAGCACGCCTTTGACGTGTACGTTGCCCCGATGATGTGGGCGCAGAAGGCCAAGGTGGTCAATTCCGTCGCCGCGCTGGTCAAGAAGCTGTCCAAGAACCCGTCGCTCGCCACGCAGTTCATGCGTGCCGCCGAGGAGGCTCTCCATTCGCGCCGCTCGGAGTTCTACATCGACGAGGTTTACGAGATGATGCTCGAGGGGTATGTGGCAAACAAGAAAGTGCCGAAGGAGCGCAAGACGCGCTATGCCACGCAGCTGTCCGCCTTGCGTGCCACCAAGCCCGGCAGCCCGATGCCGGCTGTGGCGTTGACCGACTCGGTCGGCAACGCAGTGGAGGTCGCACAGGGACTGCAGTACACGGTCGTGGTGTTCGGCTCGCCGCGTCAGGACGAGATGCGCCAGTGGACGCTGCGCCTCGGCGCGATGCTGGAGGTGGAACGCCTCTGCCGCGACGGGATTATGGCAATTGCCGTGGCTGACACGGACGAGCCTTCGGAGGAGGGCAACGCTTACCTCGCCTCGTTGCCCGGTTTCGTGACCGGCGGCTATGTGCGTCACCCCGAACAGACGTTTGACATACGCATATCCCCCTGCGCCTATATAGTAGCCGGCGACGGCACGGTGCTGGCCCGCAATGTGGCGCCTGCCGACGCTTTCGTGACCATAGCCCGCGACGCCGCGCAGAAACAGGCTGCGCCGCAGCCGAGCGCGCCGCCGGCAGATGCAACCCCCGCTGAAGAAACAAACGCCCCTGCGCAATGAGAAAACTGGTCGAACTGCTCAAGAGGGTCTATTTCTGGACTACCGGATATTCCTATACCAACATAGGCCGCCTGTTCCTGCGCCTGTTCGTGGGCATCATGATGCTGCACTTCGGCGTGCGCCAGTGGATGCTGTTCGGTGAGGTGGCATCGGGTTTCCCTCCGGTGCTGGGGCTTTCCCCCGAGGTGTCGCTGGCGGTATTGGTGGCTATAGAGTGCCTTTGCTCGCTGTTCATCATGCTCGGGCTGATGATGCGCATCATGATAGTGCCACCGTTCATCGCCATGGCCATGGCGGAGCATTACCTGCTGTCAGACTACCTGCAGGAGGCGGCGTGGCAGCTGTCGTGGAGCCAGCCAGGCTACCTGCCGATAATGTTCCTGGGCATCTACTTCTTCCTGATGCTCGTAGGCCCTGGCAAGATTTCATGTGACTATTTCCTGTCGCTGCACATCATTCACAGTGACAACAAGAGCGAGTCCGCCCTTGAGGAGGTGTGAGCGACAGCATGCAATATATGGAAAGCAAGAGAATGAAGATAGCAGTGCTGGTGTCTGGAGGCGTTGACAGCGCGGTGGCTGTTGACCGCCTGTGGCGCGAGGGGCATGACCTGCACCTGTTCTACATACGCATCGGCATGGACAACGGGGAGGGCGACTGCTCCGCCGACGAGGACATCGAGATGTGCACGCTCATAGCCCGCAAGTACGGCCTGCCGCTGCGCGTGGTCTCGCTCCATGAGGAGTACTGGGACTATGTGATGCGCTATGCCCTCGACACGGTGGCGGCTGGCCTTACGCCCCACCCGGACATGATGTGCAACAAGCTGATCAAGTTCGGTTTCTTCGAGGAGCGTTGGGGCCGTGAGTTTGACCGCACGGCTACGGGGCATTACGCCACGGTGCGCGAGCGCGGCGGAAAGCTGTACCTCGGCACTGCCGCCGACCTGGTCAAGGACCAGACCGACTTTCTGGCGCAGATTTCATACCGGCAGCTCAGCCGCCTGATGTTCCCGCTCGGCGAGATGACCAAGGCGGAGGTGCGTCAGGCGGCTCTGGACGCTAAGCTGCCCAACGCCACGCGCAAGGACTCACAGGGAATATGCTTCCTCGGCAAGATAAACTACAACGACTTCCTGCGCCGCCACCTCGGCACGCGCCGCGGCGCGGTGGTAGAGATAGAGACAGGCCGCAAGATAGGCGAGCATGAGGGCTACTGGTTTCACACCATAGGGCAGCGCAAGGGCCTGGGACTGAGCGGAGGCCCATGGTATGTGGTACGCAAGAACGTGCATGACAACGTGATATACGTCTCGCGAGGCTACGACACCGCTTTGCAGTACGGCCGCGAGCTACACGTCCAGGAGATGCACTGGATAAGCAGCACCCCCTTCGAAGAGGGGCAGCAAGAGATGTCCGTGGCGTTCAAGAACCGGCATACGCCTCATTTCAGCGATGCCCGCATGGTGCGTGGCACTGCCGAGGGGGAATACACTGTCCATTCCGCCGAGGACATACAGGGCATCGCCCCGGGGCAATATGTGACTGTTTACACTCCCGACCGTGAGCTGTGCCTCGGCTCGGGCATGATTTCCGCTCCAGCCTCGCGCCGTCACCGCCGCCGGCAGGAATGCAATGATTAACAAACGAATATCATCACACACTCAACTGAAATGGCAGAGAAGATACAACTTGACCTCATCGGAATAACATACAATCAGATAGAGTCCGGCGTATATGCCGTGGTGCTGCAGCAGCACGGAGGCACACGCCGCATACCGATAGTAATAGGCGTGGCAGAGGCGCAGTCCATTGAGTGCCGCTTGCAGTCGGTCATAACGCCTCGTCCGCTGACCCATGACCTTATGGCGACGATACTCAACACATTCGGCATGACGCTGCGCGAGGTGTGGCTGCACCGCTTGCCCTCCGGCGTGTTTGCGGCTGACCTCCACCTGTCAGACGGCACTCGCGAGGTGACCGTTGACTCGCGATCGAGCGATGCCATTGCGCTCGCCATACGTACAGGCTCGCCTATATATACCAGCCCGGAAGTGCTGCGAGATGCTGGCTTCGAGCCGGGTCAGGCAGATGGCGGCAAGGCTGCGCAGGGCGGCTCTTCATCCTCCGCAGCGGCTGACATCACCAAGATGAGCGTGGCGGAACTGCGCGGGGAAATGGAGCGTGCTGTGGCTGCAGAGGACTACGAGCGGGCTGCCCTCATCAAGAAGGAAATCGACGGCAGAGGCGATGCGGCTGAACAAAAGTGAAGCGTTAAGGAGTGCCGGCTGTTAAATATGTGTTAATGTTGTGGACGCGGTGGCGCACGTTGCTGCCATGCGGATTTTATTTCCTAAATTTGCGACTGAATCATGAGACCGACATCAGTTTCATATACAAAGCATCAGGCGGTGGCAGCGCAGATGAAAGTTGCGAGGGACGTTAAACGGCTTGTCCCGCGCAAGTTTCCTGCTACAGAGGTCTGACCCTGTGCCGGGAGGTGCAGAGGCAGCCATGGGGCGCACCTCACAGTTTGCAGACTTCCCATACCGGAATCAACACACTTAAAGCAAGTAGCAACCATACACAGCCGAAAACACAGTCAAACACCAATTCGACATGAAAAATCGCAAGAGGAGAGTAGAGATGATTATTGACTTGATCAACACCAGGTGCGTATCAAGTCAGGACGAACTCGCGGCACTTCTGTCCGAGAGGGGATGCCAGGTGACACAGGCCACACTGTCGCGTGACCTCAAGTTGCTCAAAACCAGCAAAGTCCCGACTGACAAAGGGTCTTATATGTACATATTGCCAGACACCAACGCCATCAAGGACAAGCTGCTCGCAACCGGGCAGGCAGCCATAAACCCTGTGTACCAGAGCGGTTTCATCTCACTCGACTTCGCCGGCAATCTGGCGGTCATCAAGACGCGCAACGGATATGCCCCGGGGTTGGCATACGACATCGACATCAGCAAGGCGCCGGAGTTCCTCGGCACGATACCCGGCACCGACACCATATTTGTCGTCATCAGAGAGGGCGTGACCCACGAGCAGGCCCGCGAGGCTTTCGCCCGCTACCTCCCGCTCGACGACAAGATACCATACCTGTGACAATGGGCGCACACAGGCACGGCACAGACACATATACGCGGGTGGCAGTCAGGAAGGTGGCGTGCCGCTCGCGGCGCATAATACAGGCGGCGTGCCGCTCGTTAATATATTGTAACTCGTTGGATGAATT
>DHKE01000004.1:0-4543 GCA_002404675.1 Porphyromonadaceae bacterium UBA4702
CAAAATTTCGGACGGAAATTGCGATTTAACAATTCGGCTTCCGTCATGGGGCGTTCCGTTTCACCTGTTGCAGGTGTTTCACCGTTTCAGGGGTGCAACACCCTGCAACAGATGCAACACTTGCAACAGAGGAAACAGAGTAAACAGCCGCGAGAGCTGTTGTGCTGTCGCGGCTGTGTGTATAGGGTCAGTGTGAGTGTCTGCTTACTTGCCCTCTGGGTAGAGTGAATCCCACCACTGGGGCGCGTCCTGGAGGTATTTGGCGAACCATGCCATTATGGTGTTCTGCCATTCGCGGCGTTTGTCGGGGTCGGTGACCACGTGGTTCGCTCCCTCGACGGTGATGAACTCCACGTCGCGGCCGAGTATTTTCAGGGCGTTGTAGAGCTGTATGCTCTCGCCGATAGGGACGTTGGTGTCCTCTGTGCCGTGGAGCAGGAGGAGGGGTGTGTGTATCTTGTCGGCGTTGAAGAGCGAGCCTTGCTTGGTGAAGAGCTCTGGGTCAGACCATGGGTATGACTTGGCGGCGGCGACGGCGTTGTAGCTGTACCCCCAGTAGCCTTCGCCCCAGTAGCTGGTGACGTTTGATATTCCGGCATGTGAGACAGCGGCGGCGAAAATGTCGGTCTGCGTCTGCAGGTACTGCGTCATGAACCCGCCGTAGCTTGCGCCGAGGCAGCCTATCTTCTTGGCATCGACGTAGGGGTGCTGCCGGCAGAACAGCTTGACGCCCTCGATGATGTCGTCGGCAGTGCGCTTGCCCCAAGCGTTGACATGGCGGGCGGAGAACTCCTGTCCGTAGCCAGTCGTGCCGCTTGGGTTGATGACGTATACCACATAGTCGCGAGAGGCGAACACGTTGGGGTTGTAGGGGTGGTTGATGCTGTGGTCGGAGGGAGAAGTGCCGCCGTAGTAGTATACAATGAGGGGGTACTTGCGTGAGGCATCGAAGCCCGGGGGCAACGTGACCTCGCCGTCGATAGTCGTGCCGTCAGATGCTGTGAACGTCCATTTCTCGGTCTTGCCCCACTCCACGTCGCCGAGTGTGTCCTGCAGGGGGTCGGCGATGAGTGTGTTGCGGCCGCTGCGTGTGTCGTATATCCATGCGGCGCCGTCGGTCTCGAGTGTCGAGCCGTTGTATGTGATGTACTGCGCGGAGCCCTCGCCCATTGATATTGAGCGTATCACGTCCACTTTGGCGTCGAGCTGCGTGAACTTCGCAGTGTGCGGGTCGCAGCGGTACATGCGTTTGTAGAAGCCGTCCTCGGCAGTGAAGTAGATGTTGCCGTCGGCCTTGTTCCATATCGGCGTTCCCTCGACGGAGGGGTTGAAGTCGCGTGTCAGGGGGGTCGCCTTGCGAGTAGCGATGTCAACGACAGCCATTTGCACGTCGAAGTCGTTTGGTATGGGGTGGTTGCCGGCGTTGAGGGTCACGCCTCCGAGCATGTCAGGGCCTCCGTAGACGAGTATCTGCCGTCCGTCGGGGGAGTATACCGCGCCGTTGATGATGCCCTCGTCGGCTGCAATGGTGTCGGTGGCGAGGGTGTTGAGGTCCATTTCGATGATTGAGGCGGCGTAGAATGGCCAGCGGTCGGGTGTCTCCTTGGTCGCGGAGTAGAGGAGGCGGCGGGAGTCTGGCGAGATGTCGAGTATGGCGTTCTGGCGGCTGCCGTATGTTAGTGTTACGGTGTTGCCTGTCTGGACGTCCTGCTTGACGATGTAGAAGCGGTTGCGGTTGCCGGGCTGGCGGTCGTCTGGCGACGTGACGCGGCGCATTATTCCGCTCTCTGCCGTGCCTTCGGCGAGGCGGTAGTAGATGAGGGACTTGCCGTCTGGGGTGAAGCTGACGTTTGGCGTCTCGAGGCCTGTCATGAGGCGTTCAGTGGCCATGCCGGGGACTGTCATTGTGTACAGGTCGTTGCCGTCGGCAGACTTGACGGTGTAGTACACCTTGTCGCCCAGGGGCATCCATTCGGCCTCGTAGGGGAGGTTGGCTGCTATGGCCTTGGCGGTGCGCGTCTCTATTATCTGCGCGGAGTATGCGTAGTTGTTAGGCGAGAGGTACTGGCGGTATTTGACGAGTGCGTACTTGCCGTCGGGCGACACCTTTGTCGCCATGACGCGAGTGCCGAGGACGCAGTCGTCTACGTAGAAGCGGCGTTTCATGTTCGGGTCGGCTGCTATGGCGATGCTGTCGTATCCGCTGTCGGGAATGAACTCTGCCTTGACTTCGGGGTTGCACTTGGCTGAAGCGTCGGCGAGGAGCTTGAGGGTCAGGGTGTAGTCGCGCTCTGGCTCGAGGGTTAGCTGGACGGTCTGCGCCGATGCGCTGGTGACGGAGTCCTCGGCTGTGGTCTTCTTGGCTTTCTGCTCGCCGTTGACGAGCACCTCGAAGCGTGCTGGCGAGGTGACCTTGAGGCTTCCCTTTGCAAACCGCTCGGCACGCAGGTGTGTCTGCATCAGAATGACCTCGTAGCCCTGGGCTGGACGGGCGAGGGTGATGCGCCCTGTGGTGTCCCCTGCCTGTGCAAGGGTTGACTTGAGCCGCTTGAAGTCGAGGGTCATGCGGTTGTCGAGCAGGTCGGCTGTGTCGTACTTCTTGCCGTCGGTGTTGACGGAGTCTGACATTGCGGGTGTCATTACGCGGACGGGCGGGGCGGCGTTGAAGCGGTCCAGCACACGCGGCGCGGCGTATGCCGCCATGCCGCATAGCAGCACGCCCGATGCCGCTGCGATGATGGTTCTGTTTTTCATGGGTTGTGTTTCGGGTTTATGCGGCGCGAGTCGTCAGCTCGGTGTCTGGTATGAGACGACGCGCTTCATCATGATGTCAAATTCGAGTGCGGAGTACGGCTTGATGGCCGAGCCGTTTCCGTTCACGCCGTAGGCGGCGATTGCGGGTATGACTATTGTGACGGAGTCTCCGGGGACCATTTGGGTGAGCGCTGCCCAGAAGCCTCGCACCATCTGGTTGGGGCGGCAGCGGTATATGCTGTCGCCGTATGTGGTGCGCGAGTATGAGTCGTCAAACTTGGTCTGGTCGTAGAGCCTTCCGGCGTACTTGATGTCAACGGTGGAGTTGTCGAGTGGCTTCATCACCTTGTCGTGGTCGGCGGGGCGTTTGTGCCAGCGCACGAGCACGGTCACGCCTGGCAGCCAGTCGACGGTGAGCGGCTCGTAGTATGGCTTGCCGTCGTCGCCAGTGCGCTCTTGCTGCTGCGCGACGTACTGCTCGTTGTCGGCTTTCCACTGCGAGTAGTCCTCCTCGTTGTCCTTGATGCATGAGGCGAGGGCTGGGAGGAGGAGCAGTGCGGCGAGGGCCGGGGCTGCGAGAGCCCGGCTGCGCATGCTGTGTCTGTTATGTGTGGATGTCATCAGTCGGTATGGGTAAATGCGTCAGAATTTCACTTCCGGGGCTTTCTGTGCGCTCTCGTCTGCCTGGAACTGGGGCTTTGCCTCAAATCCGAACCATGAGGCGTATATCACGGTTGGGAATTTCTTGATTGCTGTGTTGTAGTCCATTACGGCCTCGGTGTAGCGTTTGCGCTCTACGGCGATGCGGTTTTCCGTGCCTTCGAGCTGTGACTGCAGCGCCAGGAAGTTCTGGTTGGCTTTCAGGTCGGGGTACGCCTCGGTGACGGCCATGAGCCGTCCGAGCGCGGAGGAGAGTTCGCCTTGCGCTTCTTGGAACTTCTTGACCTGCTCCTCGTCGAGCGTGGCGGGGTCTACGGAGATCTGGGTGGCCTTGGCTCGTGCAGCCACTACCTCTTCGAGGGTCTTGTTCTCGTGTGAGGCATATCCCTTGACCGTGTTGACGAGGTTGGGTATGAGGTCTGCGCGGCGCTGGTAGACGTTCTGCACCTGCGCCCATGACTGTTCCACTTTCTGTTCCTTCTCGGTCAGGGAGTTGTAGTCGCATGATGTTAGGAATGATGCGGCGAGCGTCAGCGCGGCGAGCGTCATCATCAGTTTGCGGAGTCTTTTCATCTTTGTGGTTGTTTATCGGGTTGGAGAGTTGGGTTGTCAGAGCAGTTTCTTGAGCAGGGAGTTGAGGCTTACCTGCTCGGAGAGTATGGCTTCGAGCTGGTCAATGGCCACGCGCTGCTGCTCCATGCTGTCGCGGTGGCGCAGCGTGGCTGTGCCGTCCTGGAGCGTCTGGTGGTCAACGGTGATGCAGAATGGCGTGCCTATGGCGTCCTGGCGGCGGTAGCGCTTGCCTATGGAGTCCTTCTCGTCGTACTGGCAGGTGAAGTCGAAGCGCAGGCGGTGCTGTATCTCGCGTGCCTTCTCGGGCAGGCCGTCCTTTTTGACCAGCGGCAGCACGGCGCATTTCACTGGGGCGATGGCGGGGGGGAAGTGCAGGACGACGCGCTTGTCGCCGCCTTCGAGCTCCTGCTCCTCGTAGCTGCTGCACAGCACGGTGAGGAACATGCGGTCTACGCCTATTGATGTCTCGATGACGTAGGGGGTGTAGCTCTCGCCCAGCTCGGGGTCGAAGTACTGTATCTTCTTGCCGGAGTATTTCTCGTGCTGCGACAGGTCG
>DHKE01000004.1:4667-4789 GCA_002404675.1 Porphyromonadaceae bacterium UBA4702
TTCTCGTGGTCGTGGTAGCGGTACTTGTCGTCGCCCAGGCCGAGAGCCTTGTGCCACTCCAGGCGGGTGCGCCGCCAGTAGTCGAAGTACTGCATTTCAGTGCCGGGGCGTACGAAGAACTG
>DHKE01000004.1:4914-9044 GCA_002404675.1 Porphyromonadaceae bacterium UBA4702
ATGCCGAAGGGGATGCGCATGCGTCCTGTCTTCTGCACGTTGAGGTAGTTGACGAATATGCCTTGCGCCGTCTCGGGACGCAGGTACACTTCCATTGCGCCGTCGGCGGTGCTGCCCATCTCGGTCTTGAACATGAGGTTGAACTGGCGCACGTCGGTCCAGTTGCGCGTGCCGCTTATGGGGTCTGCTATCTCGCAGTCGAGTATAATCTGCTTGAGCTCTGCCAGATCGTTGCCGTTCATGGCCTTTGCGAACCGCTCGTGGAGCTCGTCGCGCTTGCGGGCGTTGTCGAGGACACGGGGGTTGGTCTGGCGGAACATTGCCTCGTCAAACGAGTCTCCGAACCGCTTGCGTGCCTTGGCGACCTCCTTGTCGATCTTTTCGTCAAACTTGGCTATCGCGTCCTCGATGAGCACGTCGGCGCGGTAACGCTTCTTGGAGTCCTTGTTGTCGATGAGGGGGTCGTTGAAAGCATCAACGTGCCCGGAGGCTTTCCAGATAGTGGGGTGCATGAAAATGGCGGAGTCAATGCCGACGATGTTGTCGTGGAGCATTGTCATCGCTTCCCACCAGTAACGCTTTATGTTGTTCTTCAGCTCAACGCCGTTCTGTCCGTAGTCGTAAACGGCTGAAAGGCCGTCATATAGCTCGCTTGACTGGAATACGAAGCCGTACTCCTTGGCGTGAGCGACTATTGTCTTGAATACATCTTCCTGTTTTGCCATGTTGTCTGTTATTTAGCGGCTTTGCGGGCAGCTGCGCTGACGCTCCGCCCCACCGTAGCGCAAAGTTACGAAAAATCATGCACCTGACGAAACGCCAGCCGTAAAAAAATCCGCATTTCCGTCACTCAGAGCGCTCTGAGTTCTCGGAGAACTCGGGGGTTACTGCTGCGCAGTCTGTTCCTCTTCGGGTTGCTGCTCTGGGCATGCCTGCTCGGAGGCGAAGCCTTCCTTCTCGAGGGCCTTTTGCAGCTTTTCGGGTGTGGTCTTGTCTGCGTCGTAGGTTATGGTGACTGTCTGCTGCTCGAGGTCGGTGACGATGTCCTTGACCCCTTTCTCGAACTTGAGGGCCTTCTTGATGCGGTTCTCGCACGAAGAGCATTGCATCTGGGGCTCGGGGGTGAGGACGAGTGTCTGTATGTCCTTGGCGTAGGCTGACGCTGCCAGTGCCAGTGCCGCAATGGCGGCTGCTATTCTGCTTGCTTTCATGTCGTTGTGTTTATTTGCTTAGGTTGATGCGCACGCCGGCGTATATCATCGGGCCGTGTACGGGCCCCCATACCATTGTGGGGTCGAATGTGCTGCTCCATGGGTCGGCGGCGTTGATTATGGTCTGTTTCTGGCGGAAGCCTGTGAGGTTCTCGCCTCCTATGTATACGGAGAAGTCGCGGAAGTCGCGTGTAATTTGCGCCGAGAGCTGTGCGAAGCTGTGGAAGCGTGTGTCCCACAGCGGGTTGCCTGCGGCATCGAGCATGGGGTCGGGCAACCGTCCTCCGCCGTTGAACTGCGCCGTTATGTCGAAGTGCCACAGTTCGAGGGGGGTGACGTAGCCTACGGTGAGCAGCCCCTTGTAGCGGTTGGTGAGGGGCTGCGTGCGCAGTCGTCCGCCGTAGGTGGCTTTCACGTCGTTGTAGCGCCATGCGCCTGTCATGGTCAGCCCTCGCACGGGGGAGAAGGTGGCTTCGACCTGGAAGTTGTGCGAGTATGACTTGCCGTCCACGCCGCAGACGGCTATCTGGCTGGTGTCGGTGTCGTAATCGGCTATCACGCGGCGGCGGAAGTCGGTGTAGTAGTATTCGGCGGAGAGGGTGAGGGGGCGCGTGAACACTTCTGTCTTCCACATTATGCTCACGCCGTAGTTCCACGCTTCCTCCTGCGGCAGGCCGCTGCTGATGACGAGGGGGCGTCCTGCGGCGAGCAGGTGGCTGTTCTCGGCCAGCGCGAATACGTGACGGTAGCCCTTGCCAGCGCTTGCACGGAGCGAGAGGCCGTGCACCGGCTCGTACTTGATGTGCGCACGGGGCGTTACGAACCAGCCGTGGCGGTTGCTGTGGTCGGCACGCAGCCCTGCCATTGCGGTGAGGCGGTCGGCAAGCATGTATGTGTACTGGGCGTACACGCCAGCGGAGGTTTCCTCCTCGCCGATGCGGGTGAGGGGCAGTGTGGCATCGTGGGCCATGCGCACGTCCTGCGTCAGGCGGTCGTGGTTGATGCTGATGCCGGCGGAGAACTTGTTGTGCTGGCCGAAGTCGCTCTCGTACATGGCCGACAGGTATCCGCTGCGCTGGTCGGCGTCATAGCGTCGCAGGCCGTAGTGTGCGTCCTGGCTGTGCAGCGAGGCGTTGCCCATTACGGCGATGTTGGCGTTGTTGTCCTTGTTGAGTATGAAGGCGTTCTTGGCGAAGAGGCTGTAGCGGTTGGCTACGATGCCTATGGTGTAGAGCGGCGCGTCGTGGGCGGCTGCGCTGCCGTGCGAGTGTTCGAGCTGGCCGCTGGCACGCTTCTCGTTGAGGTATGAGAAGCCCGCCTGGAATATGTCCTTGTCGGAGAAATACCCCCAGCGGTTCATGGCGTGCACCTGCCGCACACGCGGCGTGTCCTCAAAGCCGTCATGGTTGTGGTCGAAGCTCTTGAGGTCGTCCTCCCAGTGCGCCAGCACGAGGGTGGAGAGCTTGTCGGTGATGTGTATGTTGCCGCCGGCGTTGGCCTCAAATCCGAGCTTGCTGTCGCCGTAGGCGTTGAACATGAGCTGTTCGTCGCCCTGCGGCTTGAGAAACTCGATGTTGGTCTGCCCGGTGATGGACTCGTATCCGTTCTTGACCGATGCGCACCCCTTGGAGACCTGAATGCTCTGCATCCATGTGCCGGGGACGTAGCCCAGCGAGTATGGCGTGGCGATGCCCCGGTAGTTGGGGAGGTTCTCGGTGAGCATCTGTATGTACGCGCCAGAGAGGCCGAGGAGCTTGATTTGCTTCGCTCCTGTGGCAGCGTCGTCATACGACACGTCAACGGAGGGGTTGGTGACGAAGCTCTCGCCCAGGTTGCAGCACGCGGCGCGGAACAGCTCCCCCTGGTTGATGCGGAAGGCGTTCTCCACGCCGTCGGAGTAGTGTATGTTCTTCTGCCGTGCGGTGACGACAATCTCGCCGAGCTGCTCGGTGGTGTCAGGCATTTCGGCAGGAGGCTCAGTTGCGGCTGCGAGCACCGAGAGTATCAGGAGGTCAGAAATCATATCCTATGGTGAAAGTCCAAGCCTTGTTCTTGCCGCCCATGTAGGGGTCTTTCCAGGCGTCGCGGGTGCCGGCCATGTAGTGTACGGCTACCACGTAGTGCTGCCAGAGGGTCAGCCCTGTGCCCATCTTGAAGCCGAAGTCCAGCGACTTGTGGCGCAGGTCGGGCATGGCGGTCTGGTCGGACTTGATGAACGTGCCGTCAGACTTGGTCTTGAGGTTGAACGAGAAGTACGGTCCCAGCTCGACGTTCCAGCGCACGGACTCGGCGAGGTTGAAGTGGAGCGAGGCGAGGACGGGTATGTCGAAGGCGTACCTCCTGACGTGTCCGCAGATGCCCATCCACTGTGCCTCGGCTCCGCTGGCGAGCGACATGTATGCGTAGTCGCCGCTGCGGCTCTGGAAGAAGAAGCCCGGCTGTATGCTGATGTAGTCGCGTATGTTGATGTTTGCCACCACGCCCGCGTCGAAGCCCAGCCCCCACGAGTTGTGGTTGTAGAGGTTGTCGTGCATGTTGAGGTCGGTGGTGTTGACTGAGGTGTTCAGCCCGATGCGCACGCCCAGCCCGAATGCCTCGTCAGGCTGTGAGGTGTCGAAGAACTCCTGCGCGGAGGCTGTCGTCGCCGCCAGTGCTGCCGCGAGGGGCAGGATGTATCTGAAGCTGCGTGTGTTCATGATGATGTGCTGTTATGAGTGAGGTGCAATCGTGTGCGGGGCACAGTCCTGTAACAGCCGCAAAGTTATGAAAATATCCCGAACCAGCAAAATGCCCTCTGGCTGTGTTTTACCGAGGGTGCTGATATCGCAGCGCAGCCAAAGTAGGGACACGGCGTGCCGTGTCCGCAAGGATAGAGTGCAGTAAATCAAATAATTGCATTTGTCACTTGGCGGACACGGC
>DHKE01000003.1:0-29494 GCA_002404675.1 Porphyromonadaceae bacterium UBA4702
CCAACTTTTGGGGTGCAGTTCAGGCACGCCGTGTCCCTACTTGGCTGCGCATAAACGAGAGGGTGTGCCAAATTAAGCACACCCACCTACCCTGCTGTGCGAAAACACGCACCTCAAGCGTTAATTGCGGTGTTAAAATTTAACATTGAGGTTAAAGTCAGGCAGCAGGTTGCACATTTAGGCAACGTGAACTAACTTTGCACTCACAAACAATGTGTCCTAAACCTTCAGGCCAACGACACTTCACTAAATAGCCTAATAACCGAAACTTTATGAGAAAGTTTTTCAGCGCAGGTACAGCCCTGCTCATCGGACTGTTCGCAGTCGGAGTTTCATCATGCAGCAATGATGACATGCCGGCTCGCGTGAACGAGAACACAGCCAAATTGGCTCCAGAAGAGTATCTTACCATTTCATACAATGGCAAGAAGTATGCAAACGTGCCCACGGCATACGACGAAAACGGAGACTTCGTGTTCCTCGACACTGAGTTCTCCGAAATCTACAACAAGGAACTCAAGAACTGCGTCTCGATGTCGGTCAACCTCATTGACGACAACACAATCGAGATATACAAGAGCCTTGAAGAAAACCTGACCAGCAAGGAAATCTCAACCCAGCATCTGGCAGAACAGTCTGCACAAATCACTCGTGCGGTTGTAAACCCGACATTGCCCTATATCGGCGAGGCAGACCTGTATGATGACAAGAAATTCCATGACAGAAACTTCAATTTCAGAATTCTTCCAAGCTAAACATCTATAGAACATGGGGATCTCAACAACCCCTACAAGTTCAATGACAAATGTTCCTCTCTGAAAGTGACTAATAAATTGCCGGAAGATGATAGTCAAGTATTTTACTTCGGCTCATACACCCTCAAATTCACAGAAGTGTCTTTGGTATTCATTGGATATGATGACAAGTGGTATTCCGACAGAACATTCACTGTAATCGCAAATGCCAACGTCGTGCGTGAATACAAGGAACTGAAGAACTTCAATGACAAGATGAGTTCGTTCAAGATGTTCTTTTGCCCGAAAGGACAATATAAAACAGAGGGCGCATCTAAATAACCAGAAATGACAGAAACATACAGAATATACTTGCTCTGTTGAGGCAAGTATATTCTGCACAACAATTATAAAACAAGGCTATGAAAAAATTTCAATATGCATTCTGCTCCATATTTGCCACACTATTATTTTTCATATCCTGTGACGATAAGTACAATGGACCAACTATTGAATCGACTGGGAGTCCGCGAGATATGACCTATAAAAAGGAGTATGTAAAAGTATATGTCGATGGGGCTGAAAGGACCTCTGTGTCTGAAATCAGAATGTCCTCGGAAATTACCGACAAGGAAAACAAGATATACAACACAAATCTCCGAATAAAAGGCCTCAAAAAGAAAAACAAGGCATCGAATGTGTCTGTCGTTTCAACTCTCGAAGATTTTACAGGGACATACGAGATGGACGGCAAAACATACGATGTCACGGGTGAGTTCCATGGATATACTTATCTCCCCGCCGAAATGGAGATTGTAGTAAACTTCACATCGAGGAAATGATGAAAAGCATACTTGCGGCGGGGACATTCGCGGCATTGGCGGCTGTTCCTGCTTTTGCGCAAACGCCCTCTGACTCCGTGCCGGCACAGACGCTCGACGAGGTAATAGTCACGGCAAGCGACGCGCAGCGCAACCTGAAAGCGGCAGAAATGGGCCGCCACGTGATAAGCGGCGACGTTATCCTGAAGCTGCCGGTGCTGTTCGGCGAGCCAGACGTGGTCAAGACTTTGCAGACGCTCCCGGGCGTGGCGCAGGGAGTCGAGGGCTTTGCCGGGCTGTATGTACACGGCGGCGACAATGACCAGAACCTGTTCCTGTACAACGGCCTGCCGCTGTACCATGTCAGCCACGTCGGAGGCATCTTCTCCTCGTTCAACGTATCGACCATCCACAACGTCGATTTCTTCAAGTCGGCATTCCCGGCACGCTACGGCGGACGCATCTCCAGCATCACCGACGTCAAGATGAAAGCGCCTGACTTCGAGCGGTTCACCGGCAAGTTCACCGTAGGTCTGCTCGCAGCAAACGGCTACATCTCCGGGCCGATAGTCCGCGACAAGCTCGCTTTCAGCGCGGCAGTGCGCCGCTCGTGGATAGACATCGTGGGGCTGCCGGCACTCGCCATTTTCAATGCAATTCAGCACAAGGACGGCAAGAAGACCATTGCCGGCTATAACTTCATGGACTTCAACGCCCGCTTGGACTGGAAGGTCGGCGACGGCAAGATATACGCAATCGGATATTACGGCCGCGACTACCTCAAGATAGGCGACCGCAAGTTTGAGACCGACGACAGCGGTTATTCATACTATCCCAACCCCGACGGCTCATACACGACAATCGAAGAGGACACGAAATTCTTTGACGAGAACACCAACCGCCTCGTGTGGGGCAACTGGGGCGTGTCGCTCAATGCCGACTACCGCCTCGGAGGCGGCATGCTGACCGGCTCGGTGTACTATACGCGCTATTTCTCAAGCTACCGCCAGAAGCAGGAGCATCAGAACGACCTTTCCGACCCCTCGACATACGGCTACTCCATCAACGGCACGAAAAACTCAATCGCCGACATCGGCGTTAACGCGCAGTATATGCAGCAGTTCGGGCAGGTCTACCTGCTCAAGCTCGGCACAGGGTATGTCCACCACAACTACCACCCCGACGGCATCGAGAATGAGTACTGCGACGCTGACAGCTACCGCAACGACAACAACGGCAACCCGCAGGTGCGGTCAAATGAGGTGTTCGCATACGTTGACAACCTGTTCAACTTCGGCGAGTGGGCATCGCTCGATGCCGGGCTGCGCTTCGTAAGCCACCGCATCGGGGGACGCTCCTTCCCGCGCCTCGAGCCGAGGGCTTCCGTGCGCGTCAACGTGACCGAGGACTACAGCATCAAGGCCTCGTATGCCCGCATCAACCAGTATGTGCAGCAGGTGTCGAGCAACTACATAAGCCTTCCCACCGACCTGTGGCAGCCTGTGGGCAAAGGCCTCGAGCCGCTGGGCAGCGACCAGTATTCCGTAGGCGTATACGGGAACCTCCCACGCGAGATGTTCTTCTCCGTCGAGGGGTGGTACAAGCAGATGCGCAACCTGGTGGAATACCGCGAGGGCATCTCCTCAATCGACCCGAAGCTCGACTGGGACGACAAGATCACCGGCGGCAAGGGGTGGGCTTACGGCGTTGACCTGAGCGTGACCAAGGAGTTCGGCAAGGTGCGCGGCACTGTCAGCTACGGCCTGATGTGGAACTGGCGCAAGTTTGAGAAGCTGAATGGCGGGCTGAAATTCCCTGCCAAGTTTGACAACCGCCACAAGATAAACATCAACGCCACCTACCGCCTGAACGAAAAGATCGAGTTCAATGCCGGGTGGACGTTCATGACCGGCAACCGCATGACCGTCGCGCTCTACAACTATGACGAGCCAGGCGACTTCTTTCCCGACGCACCGACCACCGGCACCGGTCCCAATGAGTCTGACAGTTCACTGACCGAGGGAATAGGCTACTATTCGGGGCGCAACAATGTGCGGTTGCCAGCATACCAGCGGCTCGACATCGGCATGAGCCTCTACAAGAAGCTCAAGAACGGACACCGCTCTATATGGAACTTCAGCCTCTACAACGCCTATTGCTACATGAACGCGATGACGATAAAAAAAGAGGACACGGGGTATGGCACGATTGACCGCAATTTCCGCAAGCTGTGCCTGCTGCCCGTCATACCCTCCGTTTCATACACATACGAATTCTGACAAAATGAGACACCCGATACCATACCTCGCCGCTTGCATCGCGCTCATGGCTTTTGCGACAAGCTGCTACCAGGACATAGACCTCGACAAATACAAGGGGCAGGAGGGCGAGAATATGCTGACCCTCAACTCGATAGTCAACCCGGATTCGACTGTCGCGGTGGCTGCCACGCGCACTTACTTCTATTCAGACGACCACCCAGACCATGACTATGTCACCGGCCTCGACATCGCGCTCTACATCAACGGCGAGCCGCGAGGCACATTGACCTACAGCGAGAACAGACACCTGTATATGTCTACGGTCAAGCCCCTCGAGGGTGACGAAGTGGAGTTGCGCACCGTATACGACAGCAAGCCGGTCAGCTGCAAAGGCATCATCCCGCACAAGATAAGCATCGAGAGCATCGACGCTTCGGTGCGCGGCCCGTTATATGTGTACACCGGCTCCGACTACATAGTCTCATACGAGGTGACTTTCACCGACCCGGCAGACGAGGAAAACTATTATTTCCTGCAATACGACAAGACCAGCCACATGCTCCCGGGGATAACCATGGGGGAACGTGATTTCACGGACGAGTACGTATTCCAGCAGCTTGCCCGCCGCATCAACGCCGTTGTACCGGGCTGGGAACCGTACTGTCCATACGGACTGCCATTCTCCGACTACGGCATTGACGGGGAAACGCACACGCTCCTGGTGAAAGAGATTTTACAGACGGACGGGTGGTCTTTTCCGCCCTCCAATACGGAGGTAACGATGCCTCGCAAGTTCATGCTGTACGCCATTTCACGTGACTACTACGAATACCTCGTCAGCGTGCTGTACAACGACCCTCTCTCTGACGGTCTGCACGGCGGCATGGTGGACATAGGCGTGAGCGAGCCTATGAAGTACTACAACAACATCGACGGCGGAGTGGGCGTATTAGGCACATACTCGCTCGACACTAAGGATTTGGACGTAATGCCGCTCCTGCGCCGCTCACCCCAATAACCCACTCTCACTTGCGGCGTTTGAGGAGGTATGCGCGAGCGTCGGCGACTTCCGGCAAGCGCAATGCGCACGCCAGCGCGACGTATGCCACGGCGGCTACCGCGATGCGCAGCGCGAGCTGAACGGCTGCCACGTCCGTAACCAGCGACGCTCCCCACCCGGCGGCGAGGGCGACGGCGCTCAACGCCAACGCCGGCACCATGTCGGCGAGCATATACCGCACGCGGCACGAGGTCTTGCTCGAGGTGAGCAGCAGCACATACACCCATGTAATAGCAGAGGCGACCATCTGCCCCCACACCAATGCCTCGACTGTGCCGATGAATATCGTTACCGCCAATGCCGCGAGCATAGCCACGTCCTTGACCGTCTCAACCGCCACAAGCGACCCGGCACGCCCGGCCGCAAGCAGGTAATTGTTGTAGGCGGAAATGAAGATGATGAACACGCCGCGCAGCGAGAGTATCTGGAACAGGGGTATGGCATCGTCCCATTTCGTGCCGAACAGCGTGTGAAACAGCGGCGTGGCTATCATGGCAAGCCCGGCCATGAGCGGCACGACCGTCAGCGCGGCAAACCGGTCAACGCGCCGCATATAGCGCACAAACTCGGCAGCGTCGTCCTGAAAGCGCGACAGCAGCGGCACGAAGGTGGCGGTGATGATCTGCGACAGCGATGCTGTCCCCATCTTGCTCCACTTGTCGGCCTGTGTGTATACGCCCAGCATCCCCAGCGACCAACGCCCGATGACGAAGGTGTAGAGGTTTAGGAAGAACGTGTTGAGCAGCGAGCTGGAGAACACCCCCATGCCAACGCGGCGTATGCTGCGCATAGACTCGCGGCTGAACACCCACACAGGCCGCCATCGCACCGCCAGCCACAGCCACGCCGTCTTGACGAAAGCGAGGCTGACCGTCTGCCATACCAACGCCCACACGCCCCAGCCCATCACGGCAAGCCAGATGCCCACCGCCCCAGACACGGCAAGTCCGGCGAGGTTGCTCAACGCTATCTGGCGCACCTCCATCTGCTTCATCAGGCGGTTGGTCTGCACGATGCCCAGCGCATTGAGGATGAACGACAGGAACATCACACGCGACAGCAGCACAAGCCGCTCGCTGCGGAAGAAATCGGCTATCAGCGGCGCGGCAAACCACAGGAGTATGTATATCCCCACCGCCACGGCGGTGTTGAACCAGAACACCGTGCTGTAGTCGCGCTCGTCGGTCTCCTTCTTCTGCAGCAGAGCCGCGCCGAAGCCGCTGTCTACAAACACTATAGCGAAAGCCTGAAACATGGCTATCACGCCCGTCAGGCCGTAGTCTTCACGCGAGAGCAGGTTGGCAAGCACAACGCCTATGACCGCGAGTGCCACCTGTTGCGACACACGGTCTATCGTGTTCCATTTCAGCGTCCGCGCCGTCCGCTGCTTCAGCGACTGGCCAGGCGCGTTGTCCGCATTGACTTCCATTGCAGTGCAAATATAGCGAATTGCCCCCGAACCGCCAACATTTTCCGCCACAGCTGGCCGCGCATCTTCGGAAAACGCACCTTTTCGACCCCTTAAAATCGCGGAAAACGCACCTTTTCGAGGGTCATTTTTCGCGGAAAACGCACCTATCTAAATAAAAATCACTAACTTTGTAGCGTCAAACCAATGTCGTTACACAATGCTGTACAGGAAGATAGCCAAGCAAATAGAGGAATTTCTGTCATCAAACTCTGACCGGATGCTCGTCATCGACGGCGCACGCCAGATAGGCAAGTCATACATCATACGCAACGTAGGGCAGAAAATGTTTCCGAACTACATTGAGATAAACATGGAGGAGGACAAGCTCGGCGACCGCGTGTTTGCCGAAGCACGTACTGTCGAGGACTTTTACCTGGCCGTCAGCATGGTAGCCGGCGACAAAATGAAAGACCGCGCCTCGACGCTTGTTTTCATCGACGAGATACAGGCATACGACCACCTGCTGACACTCGTCAAGTTTCTGATGCGAGACCGCCGCTTTACCTACATCGCCAGCGGCTCGCTGCTCGGCGTGTCGCTCCGCAAGACCCAGTCACTGCCGCTCGGAAGCCTCACGGTACAACACATGTACCCCATGGACTTCGAAGAGTTCCTGTACGCCAACGGCGTGGGCGATGCGGCAGTGCAGACCATGAGGAAATGCTTCGACAGCAACGCCTCGTTGCCCGACGCCATACACGCACGGATGCTGAACCTGTTCCGCAAATACCTGCTCGTCGGAGGTCTGCCCAAAGCCGTCGCCTCATACGTCGAGAGCAAGAACATCGTCGAAGTGCGCGACATACAGCGCGAAGTCCTCGACCTGTACGGCGTGGATGCCTCAAAATATGAAGACCAAAGCAACCGCCGTCTGAAAATCAAGCGGATATACGACATGATACCATCGGTACTCGAAAACCGCAGGAAACGGATTGTAATCAAGGACATAGAGGGCAAGGACTGGAAACGCAGCAGCGACTACGCCGAGGAGTTCGACTACCTCATCTCGTCGGGCGTGGCTCTCGAGGTGCGTGCTGTCAGCAAACCCTCATACCCGCTTGTCGAGAACAGCGGCAAGAACCTCCTGAAACTGTACATGAACGATGTCGGGCTGCTGTCAGGCATCTATTTCCGAAACAACATCAACGCCGTGATGACAGACACTGCCAGCATAAACCTCGGCGCAGTCTATGAAACCGTCGTGGCGCAGGAGCTGCGGGCGCACGGATACCCGCTGTACTATTACGACAACAAGAAGAACGGCGAAGTGGACTACCTGATAGACGATGCGGACAACCTATCAAACATTCCCATTGAGGTCAAATCGGGCAAGGACTACAAAGTCCACAGCGCACTCGACCGCTTCCTGTCGGTCAGCGAATACAATGTCAAGCGGGCGTATGTGCTGTCAAACGAGCAGCGCGTGTACACCGAAGAGGGCATAACATATATGCCGATATATTACGTCATGTTCTTCTCCAACGTCTCCCGCGTCATCGGCTCGCTCGACTGACTGTTTCAGGAGTGAAACAGGGGTGCATTTTCGGACGCGGAAATTTTTCAGTTTCGGCGAAAGGCAGTAATTTTGCACAGCGAATTTAACGGCGATAACAAGGGATGTTAACGGCAAATTCCATACGTCTGAAGATGCAAGCCAGTGCTGCGGCATATATGCCGGCAGCGGCGTTGGCGTGCCTTGTCCTGACAGCCTCATGCGGACGTGGCGACAGGCATGCGCAGGACAGAAGAACCCATGAAGTGAAGCCTTTTCATGCGGACAATGACATCGGCATGACGGTGCGCAGCCTGACGGACGCGCTGCGTGTGGGCGAGCCTTTCGACTCGTCGGCATACGATTTCACTGGCATACTCACCGACGGCGTGGGGGCGCCGCTGTACATCGACTCGATGAGCAACCCGGGGACATGGCGCGTGCGCATCGCCGCGCCGACACGTGCCGAAATCACCAACCTGCATGGGGGCGACCTGGTGGGCAATGACCTGGTGGGCTACCTGTCGTATTGCCTCAACCTGAAGCGCGAGCAGATGGTGAGCCATCACCGCACCGACAGCAGCGAGGAGCGCGTATACCGCACAGACCACGGATACGTCACCTTTGAGGGAATGGGCGACGAGGGGCTGGAGGGATGCCGCATAGTCATCTCGATCTCAGACACCATATACTGACATGCCCTCCCTCCGCACCTGACGGCTACTGGCCGGTCAAGTCGCGGTAAATGTCAAGCGCGGCCTCTATCTCGTGCGGCTCGACGGACACGTAATCGACTCCCTTGCCTATGTTTTGCAGCAGCGTGAAAAGCACTTTGCCGTCATTGAGGTTCTTCTTGTCGCCGGCCATAATCTTCAGCAGCTGCGGATAGTCGCTGCAGCTGACTGCAATCCTCGGGAACACGGCTTTCAGGAAATCTGCGTAGCGGTATATCTCCCCGGAGGGCAGCGCGAGCCGTAAATGGCTTAAGATGAGCGCAACAAGGATGCCGTGAGCCACGGCAATGCCGTGGGGCAGCGCATTGCCCCGGGCGAGTGTCATCGCCTCGAATGCGTGGCCGCAAGTATGCCCGAAGTTGAGCATCTTGCGCATACCCGCCTCACGGGGATCACGGCACACCACGAGGCTCTTGCGGCGGCAACACTCCTCTATCAGGGACACGAGCGAGGAGGGGTCGTCAGCCCGCGACGCTGCATCAGGGATATTGTGGACAAGCTCGTCGAGCTGTGGCGCAGCCTCCATTATCCAGCCGGCAAGTCCCTTGTCAAACAGGTATCCGGTCTTGAGCATCTCGCCGTATCCCGACAGCAGCTCTTCGTGGGGCAATGACTTGAGCGCAGCGATGGGGATGCAAGTGTGCTCTGGCATGGCGAACACGCCTATCTGGTTCTTCAGTCCGCCGAAGTTCACGCCGGTCTTTCCGCCCACGGCGGCATCTACCGCGCCGAGGAGCGTGGTTGCAACGTGGGCGAATTTCACTCCGCGACGGTATGTGGAGGCCGCAAAGCCGCCGATGTCCGTGACCATGCCGCCGCCTACGTTGATGACAAACGAGCTGCGGGTCATGCCGAGGCGAAGCATCTCCGTCCATATATACTCCGCCGATTCGATGGTCTTGTTCTGCTCGCCGGCGGGGATAACTATAGTCGGCGCGGACAGCAGCGGGTCGCCGGGGGAGATGATGCCGGGCAGCAAGGGGCTGACATTGCTGTCGGTGATGACAACGATGCTTTTAGCAGACAAGCCCGGGACATGCCCAGCCAGTTCGTTGAGTCCGAAGGTGTTGCAGACAGTTACATTCATGGTTTCCGGGATATGACGAGTCTTGGGAGCGTGTCAGCAAATTCCTCCATTGAGGGGAATATCATGTCTGCGCCTTCGTCAACAAAGGACTGACGCGCTATCGGGCCTGTGGTGACAGCCACGGTGAACAGCCCGGCGGCGATGCCTGCCCGCACGCCCAGGGGCGCGTTTTCTATCACTATGGCATGGGCAGCGTCAGTGCCGGCTATTGCCAGCCCGCGCAGGTATGGTTCGGGGTGCGGCTTGCCGTGAGTAACATCGAGAGCGGTGACACGGTCGGCTGAAGCGAACACGCCAGGGTAGTCGCGGTCGATGCGCGAGATGACGGAGGACTGCCCCGAACCGGTCACAAGCACGCACCTCACGCCTGCACGGCGCAGCGAAGCGAGCATACTGTCTGCGCCAGGCATCAGCACAACTTCGCCCATTTCGCGGAACAGCTGCGTCTTTCGGGCATAGAGCCGCTTATTCTCCTCGTCGGGGAGCGTCACGCCGCGCTCGCGCTGCATCACCAGGTCAATGGTCGCGCTGCCGGTCATCCCCTCATAGCCGAAGAACTCGTCGGAGGTGACATCCAAGCCGATTTCGGCAAACATACGCTGCCAGGCCAAAGCATGGTGAGGCATCGAGTCATACAGCACGCCGTCCATGTCTATGAGTGCTGCACGCAAGGGAGAGGGGAAATGTCGGGAGTTGTCTTGTGTCATGGCAAAGGGGACTGTCATTTCATGTAAACATCGGCGAGGCGGCTCACCTCGTCAGCGAGCATGGCACGGAGTTCGGGTGGCTCGAGAGCCTCAACCTCAGCTCCGAAGCTCAACAACTCATGCACAAGCTCGTAGTTGAGCTTGAGGCGGTATGTAAATATGGAATAGTCCTGGTGCAACTGTTCCTGCTGGGAATGGTGCAAAGGCAGGGCACGCAGGTATTTGGCCTGACGCGGCGTAGTGCGAATGCGCACATCGCGCACACTGGCGTGCGACGAGGTTATGCCGATGATGTCGGCAAAGAAGCCCTCCGGGCTTGTGCCTTCAGGCATTTCAAACTCCTCGCCGGTGAGCGTCATCTCCTTGACGCGGTCGAGGGCGTATGTGCGTATGCCGCGCGAGGGCGAGGCCGGGTCGTCGCCCTCCTTGAGGCCGACCATATACCACCGCTGCTTGTACAGGCGCAGGAAATAGGGGCGGTAGTGTATGTCGTGCTCCACGCGCGAGCGGTTGAAACCAGCGTAGGAGAATATGATTTTCTCGTGGTGTGCCGCAGCCTCGATGGCGCGTGAGAGAAACTGCCGCGAGGAGGGCACGTCATCGACCATCACCATTGCGGCCGCGCTCTCGCCGCTCATGGCGGTACGCACAGCGTATGAATCGAGCAGCCAGTTGGAGAACGCCTTGTCTCTTATTCCAGAGGGGCGTTTGACACGGTACTCGCCATCCTTGCCGCACTCGATGTCAATGTGGAAATTCTCCTCAATGGCGCGGCGGTAATGGAAGAATGTGCGTTCGGGTATGGGGTTGCCGTCGCTGAGATGCGAGCGCAGCCACAGCTGGTTGAGCCGCTCGCGCGAGATGCTGCCGTAGCGCGTTATCGTGTCTACTATCCACACATACCGGGAGAAGAGGTCTCGTGCCATTTGCCTTGGAATTAGTTTATCGGTCGGTTTGGTCAATATTGCACAGGCGCACCTGCTGGTCGGGTTGAGGTGCAATCCCGCTCACGTCAAATGAGGCGTATGTGCGGCGGTTGACGTATGCCCCGTCCTCGGGGAGGTTCTCCCCCACCAGATAGCAGTCTACGGTTCCTTGCCCCAATGTAGCCTCGTCAGCGACCATGGTGAAGCGCGTGTCACGGGCATTGCTTTGCACCGTGAGTTGCATATTCAGGTAGTCGCCTACACGAGTGGCGGACAGCACTTTATAGCAGACGTGGCTCATGCGGCGTATCTCGTCCAGAGAATGTCCCCTGACCGTGCCGCTCGGTATCGCGGCGGCAGAGCGTATCACCGCTGGCACAGGGCGCAGGACGGTGTCGGCAGGGTTGGCTTGCCAATAGGCCACGATGCGCTGGCCGACCTTTGCCCCTTCGAGCGTCTGGGAGCTGCTGAGGCGCACCATGGGCGACGAGGGTGTGCGCTGTATGTCGAGCTGCGTACCCTGCCCATCGCCAGAAGCCACAACAGTGGCAAAGTCGGTGAAGCTGACAGGTGTGGGCTGCGGCGTGTCGTCGCTGCCGCAGGAGGACATCAAAGCCAGCGCCAAGCAACACAGCAACGTATACATCAACTTATTATTCATCACTGGCACCTCCTTGCTCGTCATTACCACTGCCGCTACGGGCATCCTCCACCGAGGTTATACGTCCGTCACGCATCGTCACCACGCGCTGCGCTATTGCAGCCAGTGCCGGGTCATGGGTAACGATGACGAAGGTCTGCCCCAGCGAGCGGTTCAGCTCCGCCATGAGGGCGAGTGTTTCGTCACGGTTCGCACTGTCAAGGCTTCCCGTCGGCTCGTCGGCAAACACGATTTTGGGACGGTTGACCAGCGAGCGAGCTATCGCCACGCGCTGCCGCTCGCCTCCCGACAGCTGAGCCGGCTTATGCATGGCGCGATCTGATATGCCGAGCATCTCAAACAGCTCGCCGGCACGCGCCATCGCCTTCTGCCGCGACGCGCCGCCAATCATCGCCGGCAACGCCGCATTTTCGAGCGCCGAAAACTCGGGCAGCAGCTGGTGAAACTGGAAGATGAAGCCGATGTTGGCGTTTCTGAACTCCGAGAGGCGGCGGTCACGCAGCCGCGTCAGGTCAACGCCGTCATACAGCACCGTGCCTGAATCGGCGGCATCGAGCGTGCCGGCAACCTGCACCAGCGAGGTCTTGCCCGCGCCGCTCGGGCCCACTATTGCCATTATCTCGCCGTCGTGTATGGTCAGGTTGATGTCGTCCAGCACACGCAGCGAGCCGTAACTCTTGTATATGTCATGCAGTTCTACCACAGTCGTCCTTATTGCTGTCCTCGCGCCGGGCTTCCGCCGCGAGGTCGTTTGTCACCTTTGCCGCCATGAAAATGCCGAAAGTCGCCGGCAGCGGGGCGACAGTCCCGTATGATGTGCGCTTGTAGGCCGTGTCCACCTCGATGAGCGATGCTGTGTGCGGACGCTCCGTGCTTGCCACCACCGGCAGACGGCGGCGCAGCCCCATGCGTTTCAGCCGCTGGCGGACAGCCCTTGCCAACCCGTCGTCGCGTGTCTCCCACAAGTCACAGTACACCACCTGCGAGGGGTCTGTGCGCCCGCCCGCGCCCATCGATGAGATGACCCGGACCCTGTTCGCCAGGCAGTCAGCCAGCAGCGCGACTTTCGGCGCGACAGTGTCTATGCAGTCCAGCACATAGTCGTAGCCAGGCGACAGCAGCTCTGCAGCGTTGTCCGGGGTCACGGACATCTGCAGCGTCACGAAGTCCACTTCAGGGTTGATGCTCCTCGCCCGCTGCGCCATGACAGCGGTCTTGGACACGCCCACAGTGTCGCGTGTCGCTATGATTTGGCGGTTCAGGTTGGTAACGTCCACCGCGTCGGCATCGACAGCAGTGACATGCCCCACGCCGCTGCGCACGAGCATCTCCACGGCATAGCCGCCCACGCCTCCTACGCCCACCACCAGCACACGGGCACGCGAGAGGGCATCGGCAGCATCGTCGCCTAACAGGCGGCGCGTGCGCTCGTCCCACCGCGAGGGGACAGCTGCTGTCGCATCATTCATCATAACAGCAAAATTAGCGAAAAAAAACGTCCCTGCCAAGCCCCTTACGCCCCCTGTTACGCAAAACAGCAGAAAAAAACGACTGACATTTGGTCATAACAGCAAAGGGTGTTAACTTTGCAGACAATTGTTAACACACGGAATACCGCCGACACGGCCTGACCGCCGCCGACGCACTACAGAAAACCTTAAAATCTATGTTCACTATCCAAAGCAAGCGTGAACTTGCACCCCGCATCACCGAGATGAAGGTGCTTGCCCCCAGGGTAGCCCATTCGGCCATGCCCGGACAGTTCGTGATAGTACGCACAGACGAGCTGGGAGAACGCATCCCCCTGACTATCTGCGACTATGACCGCGAAGCCGGCACCGTGACCATCGTCACACAGGCCATAGGCATCTCCTCGCAGAAAATCTGCGACATGAACGCCGGCGACAACTTCGCCGACTTCGCCGGGCCGCTCGGCCTCCCCTCCGACCTGACGGAACTCTCCGACGAGGAGCTGAGCCGCCTCAACATCCTGTTCGTGGCAGGAGGCGTGGGCACTGCCCCCGTCTACCCACAGGCCAAGTGGCTCACCCAGCACGGCGTGAAAGCCGACGTGATAATCGGCGCAAAAACCAAGAGCCTCTTCACATACGTCGAGGAAATGCGACAGGTGGCAAACGTGCACCTCTGCACCGACGACGGCTCTGAAGGATTCCACGGCATGGTGACTGCCCTCATGGAACACCTTATAGAGAACGAAGGCCGCCACTTCGACCGCTGCGTCGTCATCGGCCCGATGATCATGATGAAATTCGCGTCGCTCACCACCAAGAAGTACGGCATACCCACCATGGCATCGCTCAACGCGCTAATGGTGGACGGCACCGGAATGTGCGGAGCATGCCGTGTAACCGTGGGCGGCAAGACACGCTTCACCTGTGTCGAAGGACCCGAATTTGACGCTCACCAGGTAGACTTCGACGAGGCTATGCGCCGCCAGAACATGTACAAAGGCGTACCCAAAACCGATCCCGAAAAACATAAATGCAACTGCCATGGCTAACAAGATACCCCGTGTCCCCGTGCGCGAGCAAGACCCGAAGGTCCGCGCAACAAATTTCGAAGAAGTATGCTACGGCTACAACGCCGACGAGGCACGCCTGGAGGCATCGCGTTGCCTGACATGCCCCAAGCCCCGCTGCGTGACACGCTGCCCGGTGCATATCGACATACCCACATTCATCAAGAACGTCGCCGCCGGCGACTTCCGACAGGCAGCCCGCGTCATCTCTCGCGACAGCTCACTGCCAAGCGTCTGCGGCCGCGTTTGCCCGCAGGAGTCACAGTGCGAGGGAGCGTGCGTGCTCGGCATCAAGGGCGAACCCGTCGCTATCGGCAAGCTCGAGCGGTTCACCGGCGACTGGGCCATCCAGAACGAGGAGGAAGCTCCCGAACTGCCCGAATGGAACGGCAAAAAAGTCGCCGTTGTGGGGTCAGGGCCCTCCGGCCTCGCCTGCGCCTCTGACCTCGCCCGCCTCGGCTACAAAGTCAAGATATTCGAGGCTCTGCACAAAGTCGGCGGCGTGCTCGTATACGGCATACCCGAATTCCGCCTCCCAAAAGACCGCATCGTCGCCAAGGAGGTTGAGGCTGTGAAACGCCTCGGCGTGGAGATAGAGACAGACGTTATCATAGGCCGCACCGTCACCATTGACCAGCTCATGGACGACGAAGGCTATGACGCGGTATTCATCGGCTCGGGAGCCGGACTGCCGCGCTTCATGGGCATCGACGGCGAGAACCTCAACGGAGTGTTCTCCGCCAACGAGTTCCTCACACGCGCCAACTTGATGAAAGCATACGACGACTGTTACGACACCCCCATATACACCGGCAACCGCGTGGTGGTAGTGGGCGGCGGCAACGTGGCTATGGACGCTGTGCGCACAGCCAAACGCCTCGGCGCAGAAGCGTTCATCGTATACCGCCGCAGCGAGGACGAACTTCCAGCACGCCGCGAGGAAGTGCACCACGCCAAGGAGGAAGGCATCGAGTTCCGCATGCTCACCAACCCGGTGCGCATCAACGGCGACGACAAGGGCACCGTGCGCTCAATCTCCTGCATACGCATGCAGCTCGGCGAACCCGACGCATCAGGACGCCGCAGCCCCAAGCCCATTGAGGGCAGCGAGTTTGAGATAGAATGCGACGTAGTGATAATGGCTCTCGGCACAAGCCCCAACCCTCTCATCAAGTCAACCACCAAAGGCCTTGACACCGACCGCAAGGGCTGCATCGTGGCTGACGAGGAGGGACAGACCTCGCGTCCCGGCATATTCGCCGGCGGCGACGCTGTGACCGGCGCAGCCACAGTCATCCTCGCCATGGGCGCAGGACGGCGCGCAGCAAAGGCCATCGACCAGTACCTGCAGCAGAAATAAGCAATCCCCACAATGGGCATCCCTCCCGGCGCTGTCCGGCGGGATGCCCGCATAAAATGCCCACACACATGCCGTCTGCCCTGAAGGCGATTGCCACCGCTGCACTAATGCTCCTCACAGCATTGCTGTGCGAGGCATCTGGCCCGGAATCCGTACGCCTCAAATGCCAGCACATGGCAGACACATACGACTATACGAACCTGCGGCAGGAATCGGCACGCCTGCACACCATGGCACGCCGTGCAAACGACAAACGCCTCGAGGCATACGCATGCTACTACCTCGCCGCTTCAGAACTGAAAACAGCATCTGTGCGGGAGGCCCGCATCCACGCGCTCGAAGCAGACTCCCTGGCATCGCTTATCCACAATGACACCGTAAAGGCCTCCGCATTAAACGTACTCGGCATAATCGCCAACGAGTACGACGGCAACAACGCCCTTGCGCTGGGCTATTACCTAAGCGCGCTCGACTGCGCCTCCCGCAGCGAAAACAAGCGCACAACAGCAGGCATTTACAGCAACATCTCCCTGCTTTTCACATCTCACAACGACACCGCCGGGCTGCGGTACTGCCGCGAAAGCTACCGGCTCAGCCTTCAGACCGGAAAGCCGCAAGACACTTATTACCCCCTATGCAACCTCGCCACGGTATACCTGCTGAGAAATGACACGGCCAACGCATACCACTGCGCGATGAAAGCTGCAAAGCTGTCCCAGCAGTACAAGCTGCACCAGCCGGAACTCGCGCAGATACTGCTCGGCAGCGTGCTGAGGCGAATGGGATGCCGCGACGAGGCGCTCGCAAGGCTCGACAACGCCATAGCCTCACTCAAACTGCGGAACCCCGCAAGCTCCCTGCTGGCACAAGCATATTTCGAGAAAGCCCGCATTTTCAGCGACCTGCGCGAATACCATGCCTCAAACAGCATGTGCAAAGAGGCGCTGGCTTGCTCAAGCTCGCTGGGCAACCGAAGCTTCGTGTCTGACATGTACGCCCTGATGGCCGCAAACTACGAAGCACTCGGCGACAAACCAGCCGCACTCGAAGCACTCAAAAACGAGAACAACGTAACCAAGTCTACCGTAAAGGTGCAAGACGCGACCATACACCGCGAAATAGAACGGACATTTGACCTGCTGCAAAAGGAAAAGCAACTCGGGCTGCGCGACATGCAGATTTCCCTGCACCGCCAGCGCATAGGCATCCTGGTCGGCCTGCTCGCTGTAATAGCAATAATCCTCTCTGTCGTGCTCGTGTCATACAGGAAGGAGAAACGCCTCAACCGGCGTATCGTCAGCCAATTCAAGGAACACGACTCCCTCGAACAGAAACTTATGGAAAAATCTGCCGCCGGGAGGCCCGCCGAAGAGACACAGAAGTCCCTCTTCGAACAAATGACCCGGCTGATGGAAGACGAGAAGCTGTACCTCGACAAACGCCTGAGCCGCGATTACCTCGCAGAAAGGCTGCATACCAACCGGACATACATCTCGAAGATTGTCAAAGACAACACCGGGCTTACGCTACCGCAATGGGTCAACCAATTCCGCGTCAAACAATCACGCATGATGCTCGCTGACCCGGCAATGGAATCTGCCCCGATTAAAGAGATTGCCGACAAGAGCGGTTTCGCAAATGTCTCGACATTCAATGTCGTGTTCAAAGAGACTGTCGGCCTTTCCCCGTCAGCATACCGAAAAGAGGCCTTGCAGCTGTCCAGGCTCTCTGAAAAGGCAAAATAAACCGCTCCGGCTTTCCAATACGGCAAATTTGCCTTATCAAAAAGCGGAATATTGTGACGTTAAGGGAGATGGAATGTAAATTTGCGCCGTTCTTAATCCATAAAAACAACGCAAATGAGACACAAACTTACCTGCATTCTCCTGACTGCCTCGATAGCCGCATCGGCCTTGGCACAGGATTTCACCGTAAGCGGCATCAAGTACTCTGTCCTGTCCGAAGAGGAAAAGACCTGCGCCGTCACAAACGGCCAAAGCTACTCTGAAGCCTCGCTGACAATCCCGGCTTCCGTAACTCACAACGGCAAGCAATATTCCGTGGTGCAACTCGGGGACGAAGCCTTCTCGACAAACAAGAAAATCGAGAACGTGAAAATCGCAGACTCCGTCACCCGCTTCGGGACATACGCCTTCCAGGACTGCCCAAACCTCCGCTCCGTTGAGTTCGGCGACAAAATCACGGAATTCGGGTCGTCCACATTCAGCGGCGACTCACTGCTCGTCAGCGTCTCCCCGATACCCGATACGGCGGGAGCGATACCCTACGGCATGTTCTTGGACTGCAAGCGCCTTGAAAACATTTCCATTGGCAACGGGGTAACGTCAATAGGATACCTCGCCTTCGGAAACTGCGCCGCCCTGCAAGAAATCACGCTACCCTCCGCACTCACTGAAATCAAGAACTCCGCCTTCTCCGGCTGCTCATCTGTCACGTCGTTTGCTATCCCCGCAAGCGTAACGAGCATCGCCAACGGCGTGTTCGACGGCTGCTCCTCTCTGGAAAGCCTCACCGTGGAGGCCGGCAACACCTCATATACCGCTGCCGGGAACATACTGTACACAGCAGACCTGTCAACACTTATAAAATGCGCAGCAAGGACACAAGGCGAAATAGAGCTCCCGGCAGGCGTGAAGGAAATACTCAGCAATGCCTTTAACGGCTGCGCCGCCCTGACATACATCGGCCTGCCCTCCGGCTTGCAAAAGATAGGGTTCGGAGCCTTCGACGGCTGTTCCTCAATTGAGCGCGTCACCATACCAGAAAGCTGCCTCGACCTGGGGCAATACGCCTTCGACCACTGCTCCTCGCTCACTGCATTCTATCTGCCCACAAAGCTCGAGACAATACCGTTCGGACTGCTTGCCCACTGCTCCTCCCTTCCCAGCATCTGGATTCCGAACACTGTCAAGACCATTGAACGCCAAGCATTTGACAATTGTCTTGCCCTTACTTCCATAAGCCTGCCCAAAGCCCTCGTATCCCTCGACCCCGTGGCTTTTTACGAATGCCACAATCTCGAAGAAGTCAACATAGCTGACGGTTGTGAAAACTACAAGAGCATCGACGGAGTGGTCTACTCCCCAGACCTGAAAACTGTGATACTCTGCCCCAACGGCAAGTCCGGAAACCTCGACATACCCGACGGAATCACCGAAATCTCACCTCTGGCATACTGCAATTGCCAGAAAATAACAAATGTCAAGATACCGGAGACCGTCACCTCAATCGGCATGTCGGCTTTCGAAAACTGCTACGCCCTGGAAACCATAAACCTGCCGGAATCCATAACATTCATGGATGAAAGCATATTCTTCAAGTGCCTCTCACTCAAGAACCTGACGATTCCCTCGTCCATAAAACGCCTCCCCACATCCACATGCCAGCTGTGCGAAAGCCTCGAATGGATCAAGCTCCCCGAAACGCTTGAGGTCATCGGCTACGGAGCGTTCCAGAAATGCGAAAGCCTCACCGAAATCGAAATCCCCGAAACTGTCAAGACCATCGAAGATTACGCATTCGTGTGGTGCACAGGCCTCAAGGAAATCGTCATTCCGAACAATGTCACATACTATGGGGATTACATGTTCGTCAAATGCACCGGACTGAAGAGAGTCGTGCTGTCTAACGGCAACGGCGGCCATGTCCCCAACATACGCGCAGGCATGTTCACCCAGTGCGACAACCTCGAGGAGATAGAAATACCCGAAGGCGTGACCACAATCGCCGAATACGCCTTCACCCTGTGTCCGAAACTGAACGTCAAGCTCCCCTCCACCCTGACCACAATAGGCGGCAAGGCATTCGCGGGCTGCAATGCCATGACATCGCTGAACTTCGGGCCTGACATGAAATACGTCGGCTATCAGGCATTCTACTCATGCCCGGGACTCAAAACCATAAGCTGCGAAAGCGCCGTGCCGCCGACACTTGACGGTCCATGCTTCGACACAGAGGCATACACAAGCGTCGCCCTCACAGTGCCGGAATCCTCAGTAGACGCATACAAAAACGCGACTGAATGGAAAGAGTTCACCGACATAAACGGCTCAGGCGCAGTTGGCAGCATAGCCACAGACTCCCCATTCAGCATCAGCGGCCGTGAAATAGCGCTGCACGATGCAAACTCATACGTCGAGGTATACACGCCGGCTGGAAATGCAATATACAGAGGCCAATGCAGCGGGACAGTCACTCTGCCCGAAGCAGGCATATACATCATACGCATTGACGGCAAGGCTGTAAAGGCATACGTCAAGTAACGCACACGACCTGAACAATACCGCAAACGGCGGCAGGGAGGGGACACGCCAAGCCCCTCCCTGCCGCTACAACAAATAGCCATAATAGCCGTCATGGCTATTACAGCCATCTCTGGCCGTGTACACAGAAACGCCGCTGGCATCACAAGCAAGTGACTGCCAACGGCTTTCCGTTGTGTCGGGGTGAAAGGATTCGAACCTTCGACCCCCTGCTCCCAAAGCAGGTGCGCTAACCGGACTGCGCTACGCCCCGATAACCTCCCTCTTCAGATAGGCGGTGCAAATTTAGCGGTATTTTCCGACATACGCAACTTTTGCCGCCGTTATCTGCATTTTTGCCTCGCGCGAGCGCGTATGCATTTGTGCGGTAGCGGATTTTTTCGTAACTTTGTCAGACAATACAGACTGAACACTACTATTATGGCAATAGAAGAAGATAAAGAAACGACTGGCCGCTCAAGCCATTATCAGGCCGACAACATACAAGTGCTCGAAGGGCTCGAAGCCGTGCGCAAGCGTCCGTCCATGTACATCGGCGACATATCCGAGCGCGGCCTGCACCACCTGGTGTATGAGGTCGTGGACAACTCCATTGACGAGGCTCTGGCGGGCTACGCCAACCACATAGACGTGACCATTACCGAAAACAACTCCATCAAGGTAGTGGACAACGGACGCGGCATCCCGGTGGATATGCACGAGAAGATGCACAAGCCCGCCCTCGAAGTCGTGCTGACGGTGCTGCACGCCGGAGGCAAGTTCAACAAGGGCGCGTACAAGGTCGCCGGAGGCCTCCACGGCGTGGGCGTGAGCTGCGTCAACGCCCTGTCAGACTACCTGCGTGCCGAGATACACCGCGAGGGCAAGATTTTCATGCAGGAATACGCCTTCGGCAAGCCCACCTGCGAGCTGAAGGTAATCGGCGAAACTGACCGTACCGGCACAACAATCATCTTCCACCCGGACGGCTCGATTTTCACACAGACCGTCTACGACTATGACATCCTGGCCAACCGTCTGCGCGACCTGGCATACCTGAACGCCGGCATCACGCTGACACTGACAGACCTGCGGGTACGCGACGAGCAGGGCAACCCCAAGCACGACCGCTTCCACAGCGACGAGGGCCTGAAGGAGTTCGTCCGCTATATAGATGCCGGCAAGGAGCACCTCATCGACGACGTGATACACATCGTCACAGAGCGCAACGGCGTGCCTGTGGAAGTGGCGATGACATACAACTCCTCGTTCAACGAGAACGTGTTCTCTTTCGTCAACAACATCAACACGATTGAGGGCGGCACTCACCTGACGGGTTTCCGCCGAGGCCTGACCCTGACGCTCAAGAAATACGCTGAAGACAACCATCTGCTCGACAAACTGAAAATAGAGCTTTCCAAGGAGGACTTCCGCGACGGTCTGACAGCCGTGGTGTCCGTCAAGGTGGCAGAACCGCAGTTTGAGGGACAGACAAAGACCAAGCTGGGCAACAACGAGGTCGGCGGCGCAGTGCAGTCTGCAGTCAGCGAGGCTCTGCGCAACTATCTTGAGGAAAACCCGAAACAGGCCAAGGCCATTGTTGACAAAGTGGTGATGGCAGCCCAGGCGCGCCACGCGGCATACAACGCCCGCATGAAAGTGCAGCGCAAATCGCCGCTGAGCAGCGGAGGACTGCCCGGCAAGCTGGCTGACTGCAAGAGCCGCGACGCAGCGGAGTGCGAACTGTTCCTGGTCGAGGGAGACTCGGCAGGAGGCAGCGCAAAGACCGGCCGCAACCCGAAATACCAGGCAATACTGCCGCTGCGAGGCAAAATCCTCAACGTGGAGAAGGCCATGGACCACAAGGTGTTTGAATCAGAGGCTATCTGCAACATATTCAATGCGCTGGGCGTAACTATCGGCACAGCAAACGATCCGAAGGAGGCCGACGTGTCGAAACTGCGCTACCACAAGGTAATCATCATGACCGATGCCGACGTGGACGGCGCGCACATCGCCACGCTGCTCATGACATTCTTCTTCCGCCGCATCCGCCCCATCATCGACAACGGATACCTGTACCTTGCCACCCCTCCGCTCTACAAATGCTCCGCCAAGGGCAAAAAAACGACAGAATACGCATGGAACGACCAGCAGGTGCAGAAGTTCATCGACACCCAGTGCGGCGGCGACCGCAACCGCCTGACACTGCAGCGGTACAAAGGTCTCGGCGAGATGAGCGCGGAGCAGCTGTGGGACACTACCATGGACCCTGAAAACCGCATCCTCAAGAGAGTCACGCTGACCGACGCTGTCGAGGCTGACCGCATCTTCTCTATGCTCATGGGAGAGGACGTAGGGCCGCGCCGCCAGTTCATCGAGGAACATGCCACCTACGCCAACATCGACGCATAAGCAATCCGGACACACCCGACTGTGAAGGCAGACACCCAAGGCACAGAGCATCACCGCCGCCGCGCACAGCTGCGAGACAGGCTGCGGCAGCGCGTCAAGATACACCGCGAGGGCACGAACATACTCATCGTGCTCGCGCTGATGCTCATCGCCGTCAACGTCCCGGCGTGGATATACCTGCCGCCGCTGGTGCTGCCGCCGCTATGCTCTCTCGTCTCTGTGGTGACTTACGGCTTCATATTCAACTTCTTCCGCTGCCCTTCGCGCAAATACCGAGGGAAGCGCGAGGATACGGTCATCAGTTCCGTTGACGGCCGTGTCGTAGCCATAGAGCGTGTCGAGGAGAGCGAGTACTTGAAAGGGGAAGCCGTGATGGTGTCGGTATTCATGTCGCCGCTGAACGTGCACGCCAACTGGTATCCGCTCGACGGCGATGTCGAATATGTGCGCCACCACCGGGGGCGTTTCCTGTCGGCATACCTGCCCAAGGCAAGCACCGACAACGAGCGGAGCACCGTCGGCATACGCGACCCAAAGGGGCGGCGCATCACCGTCCGCCAGATTGCCGGCGCAATGGCCCGGCGCATAGTGACTTACGCTCGAAAGGGGAACAAGGCAAGCATCGACAGCCACCTCGGTTTCATCAAGTTCGGCTCGAGGGTAGACATCTATCTGCCTACTGATGCCGAGATACTCATAAACATCGGCGACAAGGTGAGCGGCGGGCTGACACCCCTCGCCCGCTTCGACGCTGCTCAGTGACACACGCGCACCCCTCAGCGGCGCGACCTAACGTCTGAGACTATGAACATACTGGTACGCAACATACCCAACACGATAACGTGCATCAACCTCATCGCCGGATGCCTCGCCATAATCTGCGCAATGTCGCCGGATGCCTGCTGCGCCGGCCTCAGCGGACGGCACTGGGCTTATATATGTATCGGCATCGCCGCCGTAGCCGACTTCTGCGACGGGCTGGCAGCACGCTTGCTGCACGCTTACTCCCCTATGGGCAAGGAACTCGACTCGCTGTGCGACCTGGTGAGCTTCGGCGTTGCGCCGGCAATGATAGCCTACCAGTGCATGAAGGCCTCGCCCGGAACCGCAGCCCTCGCGCCGGCGGCGATATTCATCGCCGTCTGCGGCGCGTTGCGCCTCGCCCGCTTCAACGTGGACGAGCGGCAGACATCCTCGTTCATAGGGCTGCCGATACCCGCCAACGCAATTTTCTGGATCGGGCTGACTGAAATCATCGGCGGCAACGCCGCGACGCTCGGCCTCGTCCCCACACTGCTCATCATCATGGCAGCGAGCCTCCTCATGGTATTGCCGCTGCCTATGTTCTCCCTCAAGTTCAAGAACCTGCGCTGGCAGGGCAACCGCGTCCGCTGGGTCATGATAGCCGCAGCCACCGCACTTATAGCCTCGCTCGGCGTAGGGGGGCTGATGTGGGTGATAGTGGCATACCTGTTGCTCTCGACAGCAAACAACATTAGCACCAAACAAATCAAAAACAAGCCATGAAATTGCTCACTCTGATTATTATTCTTATACCTCTGGCTCTGTGGCTGCTGCGTCCGCTGATACGGAAATGGATATACCGCACCTTAGAGCGCAAGGCCGAGGACATGATGCGCCGAGCCGCCGGGATGCCGCCGCGTGACAAGAAACAGCGCAGCAGAGACACTTATGCCGATGACAACGGCTCACACGACTCCGGCTGCCATACGTCGTCCCACCATGCCGGCTACGGCTACGAGCGGTACGACGGCCCGATAATACCGCGCGAATATGCCGAAGACGTGGAGTTCACAGAATACCGCGACTACAGCAGCGACACCTCCATACGCACCAGTGACACCGGTGAACAGAGCATTGTCATCGAAAAGCAGGTGACAGACGTGCAATGGGAAGAAATCAAGGACAAGTGAAACCGACACACAATATGGACAGCAAGGCAAGGACACTGTACGTCAGCGACCTCGACGGCACGCTGCTCAACACCAGCTCCGCAGTAAGCCCGCGCAGCCGCGAGCTGCTCAACCGCGCAATCGCGGACGGCGCTCTGTTCACCGTGGCTACGGCACGCACCCCCGCAACCGTCAGCACGCTGCTCGACGGCATACACATGACACTGCCCGCCGTGGTGATGACCGGAGCCGCCCTTTGGGACTCCGCAACCGGCATTTACACTGACATCCACGGCATACCCGCCGGCACCGTCCGCCGAATGGTGAAAATATACCGCGACTGCGGCACGCCGACATTCATCTACCGCCTCGTGGACGGCAAAATCGAGATATACCACTACGGCGAGATGTCAGAAACAGAACGGCAGTTCCTCGCCGAGCGCCTCGACAACCCCTACAAGCACTTCGAGAGCCTCGACTGCCAGGCAGACGGCGTGCCAAACTGCATGGACGACGTGGTGCTGTTCTACGCCATGCAGCCCGACGACAAGGCCCGCGCCGCATACGAGCGCATCAAGGCGCTTCCCGTCACACCGCTTTGCTACCACGACATATTCGGGCCGGAAACGTCGATAGTCGAAGTGTTCGGCCCACAGACCACCAAGGCCAATGCTGTCCGCCGCCTCGCCCGGAGCATCGGTGCGGAGAGGATAGTCTCATTCGGCGACAACGTCAACGACCTGCCGCTCATGGAGATAGCCGACATGGCGGTAGCCGTAGGCAACGCCGTGCCGGAAGCCCGTCAGGCTGCCGATGTGGTTATCGACGCCAACGACACCGATGCCGTGGCGCGGTTCATACTCGACGACATGAACAGACAGCGATGAGAATAGTCTACGACAAACGCCAGCTGTGGAAATTCCTGTTCCTCGCCCTTGCCCTCGCAGCCGTGGCGGCGTTCCTGCTCATCTCAAACAACCTCGTCAAACAGCTCGCCAGACAGGAACGCGAGCGCATGAACATCTGGGCCAAAGCCACCGAGAAACTCGCCTCATCGAGCGATGACGCCGACTTCGAGTTCATACTCGAAATCATACAGCAAAACAACACCATACCAGTCATGGTAGCCGACAGCCAGGGCAACATCACCGAGTTCCGCAACTTCGACCTCCCCGACCATGCCGACCATGACAAGATAAGCTATTTCGAACTCTCCGACGAAAACCGGCAATACCTGCAAAAACGACTTGCCAAGATGTGCAACGGCAAGTCGATAGCCGCAGCGGCTGCCTCCTCCGACCATTTCATCGAGGTAAAAGGGTTTGAGAACACTCGCCAGTACATAATCTACGAAGACTCGATACTTCTGCGCCGCCTCAGCCAGTTTCCGTACATACAGCTTGTGATAATGATAGCCGTGGCCTTAGTCATCTACGGCATATTCGTCTATACCAAGCGTGCCGAGCAGAACCGCGTATGGGTCGGCCTGTGCAAGGAAACCGCGCACCAGCTCGGCACTCCCATTTCCTCGCTCATGGCATGGTCGCAATACCTCGAAGCAACAGGCACTGACCGCGAGACAGTCTCCGAAATCGACAAGGACGTGCGCCGTCTATCCATGATCGCCGAACGGTTCTCCAAAATCGGCTCACGCCCCGACATGGAACTCGAATACATCAACGAGGCAACAGCACGAGGGCTGGAATACATGAGCAGCCGCCTCTCCGGCAAAGTCATCATGGAACTGCACCCCAGCGAGGACGACCATCCAGTCATGATTTCCCCCCCGCTCTTCGCGTGGGTGCTCGAAAACCTCACCAAAAACGCCGTGGACGCCATGGACGGCGAGGGACGCATCGACATCGTCACCGGAAGCGAGAAGAACTACGCATACATCGACGTGACAGACACCGGCAAGGGCATCGCCCGCAAGAACTTCCGCAACGTGTTCAACGCCGGCTACACCACCAAGAAACGAGGCTGGGGACTGGGCCTGACACTCGTCAAACGCATCATCGAGGACTACCACCGGGGGCGCATATACGTCAAAGACTCCGAACCCGGCGTAGGCACCACTTTCCGCATCGAGATACCACTCGCCTCCTGACCCGACCGCCCACCCGCCCCCTATCGGCTCATCTCAGCCCCCAAATACCGCATTTATCGGCTCAAATTGAACCGGTTTCCCGCCAAAAAGCGCTGCCTTTGAGCCGATAGCCCCTCGACTGCACTCCGGCAAACTGCGAAAAGTCACGGAGATTGTCAACATTCTCCGTAACTTTTCACACGACACATTCGATATTCTCAACTCATTGATGTAACTTTGCAGCGCAAAACAATTCACTGACCACGAAATCATGAAAACATCTCCGTCAAAAATACTGTTGCGCGGACTTCTCGCCGCCGCAATCTGCCTCCCCTCGCTCGCGGCAAGTGCCGTCACCGACGAGGAAATGGACCATGCCCGCGCTATCGCCGGACAGGTTTACCTGCGCTATACCAACGACAAAGCAGAATACCTCGACGGCAAAAAAGCCCAGTCTGTCAAGGAGCTGCGCTCTATGGTCGAAGGGCACAAGACCGACGCGGACAACCTCAAGCAGTTTCTCGCCGCTCCCGTCAGCAAGGATTACGCCTCGTGGGGCAAGGAACAGCTCGCCGCATATTGGAGCAAGACTTTCTTCCAGAACGCCAACCTGAGCAAAAAGGCTGAACAGAGCCGCAACAACACCATTAAAGCCCGCATCAGCACAATGACAGTCACCGAGCCTGCTGCCGAAAAACCGCAGCCAGAGGAACAGCAGCAGGAGCAGCAAACTGCGCCGGCTGAACAAACCGCCGCACAGGAAGTGCCCGTACAGGCTGTTGACTCCGCCGCCGAAGAGACATCTGCTGACGAGGAAATCGCACAAGCGGACCAGGGCTCAAACACATGGCTTTACGTCGTCCTGCTCATTGTCCTCATCGGCATCGTCATCTGGCTCGTGCTGTACGCAATGCGTGCCATGAAAGACCCGGAGCAGAAACAAGCTTCACCCGAGAAGCGCAAGAAGGCAGCTGCCCCGGCGGAGCAGGAAGAGAAATACGCTCCACAGCCAGCGCCCACATACGATGCAACTGACACCCCAGACACCGGAATCGAGGAGATGCAAGCACGGTATGCCAACACCGTCGCCGCCAAGAACGATGAAATCGAGCGTCTGCGCCGCGCTCTCGACAACAGCCGCGCCGCAGAGCAGGAAGCCCGCTCACGCGCCGACCAGCTTGCCGACCGCATCTCACAGCTGCAACAGCAATTGCAGTCTATGCGCGACAAACCTGCACCTCAACCCGTACAGCCACGACCAAAGCCCGCGCCGGGAGGTGAACGGATCATTTACCTCGGCCGCGCAAACCGCAACCGCGTGTTCGTCCGCGCAGACCGGCAGGTAACACCCGGCAAGACAGTGTACCGCCTCGTGACAACCAATAACCTGACAGGCACGTTCACCGTCGAGACCGACCCCTCGGTAGTGGCTCTCGTGTCGCTTGATGCGCAGACAGCCCTCTACGGCGCGTGCGAAGCCCCGACTCTCGCCGGCGCAGAATCTTGCTCACGCATCGTCACCGACACCGCCGGCTCTGCCATATTCGAGGACAACTGCTGGAAGGTGCTGCACCCGGCAGCCGTACACCTCGAGTGATACCGGCCCTGCAACTGTGCTGAAACAACCTCATACACATATCAGCCCGACACACATTTATTTGTGCGATGGGCTGATTTTTTACACCTGAAAACCAACCGCGACAAAAATTTTCGGCTCGGCAGAAATTTTACACTAACAACATTTGCTCATTCCTAAAACTTTTTATAACTTTACAGCCGAAAATGTCCGACGCTGGGAAAAGCGGCAGCGAATGTCGCTAAAACCATTGGAAACAAGACAGTTATATGAACAAGACACTGATAAACAGCCTCGATTTCACATCGCTTCCGCTGGGGACAGCAGGGGTGGTGGCAGGGGCTGCGACAGCTGCGCTGCAAGGCTTCTTCGACATGACAGCGTTCCTGTTGTGCCTCGCTTTCGCCGTCACGGCACAGCTGGCGAGCAACCTCATTTTCGTCAACGCATTCATAGTCCAAGGAGGCGACATCAGCGCAGAATATTTTGAGGCATACACGCAGACACGCCCATACAACGGCGCGGGACACCTGCTTCGCAGATATATCATGCTCTTCGGCACGCTCGCCGCCGCCGCTGCCGCCGCAATGTGGTACGTCGGCGGCTGGTGGGTGCTGATTCCCGGCGCGTTGCTGCTCGTCCACATCCTCTTCTCATGCCTCGGCACAAAGCACATAGCACGCTCCCCAATTTCCACAATACTCGTGTTCCTCACCTTCGGTCCCGTGTCAGTCGTCTCGACCACATACCTGATGGCCCGACACTCCGCAATCACCGGACTGACAGACTACGACATGGGGCCGTCAATGTTTGCAGCCATAATAATCGGCCTGTACGCCTGCAGCTCGCATATAATGTACAACTACCAGGCGTTCGACACCGACTGGCAGTACAACAAGCACTCGCTGGTCAACATACTGGGCAAGCCGGGAGGACGCATCGTACTGATGCTCAACTCCGTGGCTGCAATACTCGTTGCCGCCGTCGCGTCATGGATATACCCGGTGCAGATGCAGTGGATACCTGTGGGGATATTTGCAGTCGGCATACTGCTGTCAGCCGCCACGGCATACTATATGCAGAAGCTCAAAGGAAGCAAATACCTGCTGCTCACCACCCTCTTCAACACCGGCGTACTGCTCCTCGCCGTTCTGCTGTTCATCGACTTCTACATATCCGACCTGCAAAACGCCGAGAACAACTTCTTCTTCCGCTTCTGACCAACAGCTCCGACACACCATGCCGGCGCAGCAGGGGATAATGTGAGGACAATGCGCCCCTTAGCATCACAGTTCTCCGAGAACTCCGAGGCTTCAGCCGCATTTTGGACAAACAAAAAAGCAGGTGAACGAACTGTTTCACCTGCTTGTCGGGGTGAGAAGACTCGAA
>DHKE01000003.1:29549-39104 GCA_002404675.1 Porphyromonadaceae bacterium UBA4702
TACGTCCCGAACGTAGCGCGCTAACCAACTGTGCTACACCCCGAATGCCTAAGCGACTGCAAAGTTAATACCTTTTTCCCGCTTACGCAAATATCTTCCGCTTTTTTTGTTTTCTTTTTCCCACAGCCTCAGAAATGCCTGCAGTTGGCCTGCCTGAACACCACGAGTTCAATCTCGAACGCCCGTACAAGGTAGAGTGGAGCAGAGAGGGAGCAAACGGCTTCCGGTATGTACTCCTCCAAGTTCCGCGCACCGAGGATAAGGATAAATAGGTTCTCCTGTCTCAAATAAAGTCCCTAAGGTCTTTAAGGACCTTAGGGACTTTATTTGTCTGAGAGTACTCGGATTATGGTGTGTCCGCAGGTGCTATTCGGGGAGGGTGTCGGTGGGTTCGTCGTCGGACGGCTCGAGGCGCAGCAGCTTGCCGCCGCCTCGTTTGCTGACCTGCGGGTTGCCTTTGTAGTAGATTTTGGTTGAACCGATACCCTTGACGTTCAACCCGAAGCGCGGCCAGCAACCTATCGTGCCGCCGCCGAGGATAGAGCATTTCACATTCTCGCTCATCAGCTCGTCAGCCTGTATCAGCCCCGTGCCTACCATTTTGAACTTCGCGTTGCTGCACTCGCCGTTGACGGAGATAGTGCCGTTGCCAGTGTTGAGGAAACATTCGACATCCGTAGCGCGGAGGCTGTCCACTATCAGCCGCCCATTGCCTATCAGTTCTGCCTTGAATTTCGGGCAGGGCTTCACGCTGCGTATGTAGAGCGTGCTGTCGCTGTCGTTCTGCGCCTCGGAGAGGAACTCCGAATACACATACAGTGTCGGCAGCCCCTTCATAGTCTTCATCTGCGGCAGCGTCTCGACCTTGAGCGTGCCGTTGCTGTTTGAGACGATGAAAAAATCCGCCATTTCCTTCGGGGCGCGGAAGACCGCCAGACCAGCCGAGTCAAGGCTCGCCGTATAGACCACATTGACATTGTTGACCACACGCAGCTTGCTGAAGCTGCCGGTCTTCAACTCATAGTCGCACACCTCGGAGTCTGCTTTTGCCGGTCCGCAACATACTGCGGACACCAATGCGAGCAACAATATACCGTACCATTTTCTCATGGCTGAATAGATTTGAATTATATCGGTTGATAATACTTTTCTGCGATTTCATCGAAGATTTCGAGTATTTCCGCCTCGGTTTCCGCACGCAGCATGCGGATGCGCGTGGGGCGGAAATCGGGCAGCCCCTTGAACAGCGGCGAGGCGGCAAGGTGGCGGCGTATGTGCAGTATGCCCCGGTACTCGTCGATGCGCTGTATGCTCTCACGCACCTGGCGGCGAAGCAGCGACATTTTCTCCGGCACGCTGAGGGAGGTATAGCTGCCGTGGGCAAGATACTCGGTCACGTCGTGGAATATCCACGGCGCGCCGAAAGAGGCACGCCCTATCATGATGCCGTCCACGCCATAGGTGTCGAAAGCGGCGGCAGCGCCTTCGGGGGTGGTTATGTCGCCGTTGCCTATCACCGGTATCTCCATGCGAGGGTCGGCCTTGAGGCAGCCTATCAGCTCCCAGTCGGCAGCGCCTGTATACATCTGGCTGCGGGTGCGGCCGTGCACGGTAATCGCCTTTATGCCGCAGTCCTGAAGCTGCGGCCCGAGGTCGCAGATTATCTTGTTCTCGCAGTCCCAGCCGAGGCGCGTCTTCACAGTCACCGGAATGCTCACCGCACCGACGACACGGCGCGTTATGTCGAGCATCTTAGGTATGTCGCGCAGCATGCCCGCGCCCGCGCCCTTTGCGGCGACGCGCTTGACGGGGCAGCCGAAATTGATGTCGAGGACATCAGGCCCGGCCTGTTCCACTATCCGGGCGGCCTTGACCATAGCATCGGTGTCGCGCCCGTAAATCTGTATAGCCACAGGACGCTCCCGGTCGTCAATGGTCAACTTGCGCACAGTGGAACCGATGTTGCGTATCAACGCCTCCGCGCTCACGAATTCGGTATAGACCATCGCCGCGCCCATTTCACGGCATATCAGCCGGAAAGACGGGTCGGTGACATCCTCCATCGGCGCGAGAAACACCGGGCGGTTACCAAATTCAACACTGCCGATTTTCATAACTGTCTGCAAATTTAGGGATTAAAATCCGACGGACAACAGCAATACGCTATATAGAACAACTTTCACGCCTCAGTTGCCAACGCCATACGTCAACAAATAGTCAATGACGAGAACCCGGAGGCGAGCAACCCCTCCGCCACGGCACGCACCTGCTCTGCCGTGACCGCCATGATGCGCTCGGATGTCCAGCGAGCATCGTGTATTTCATCGTAGTACAACAGGCTCTTGCCCATCGCCATTGCCACAGACTCGCGGTTGTCTGTGCCGAGGAGCAACTGCCCGGCATACTGACGGCGTATGCGGTCGAATTTCACCGATGAAATCGGCTTTTCTGCGAGCATTTCGAGTTCGCGCATCACAAGGCGGCGGCACTTCTCGACATGGCTGTGGTCAGAGCCGAAATAGACCTGCATCAGCCCGCAGTCGCTCATCAGGGCAACGGTGCTGTCTACTGTGTAAACATATCCGCGGTGTTCACGCAGCTCCTGATTGAGCCGCGAGTTCATGCACGGCCCGCCGAGGTAATTGTTGAGCAGGAAGAGGGGGAAACGCTCGTCGGCGTCGCGGTTGCAGACACGTGCGCCCATGAGCGTGTGTGACTGGAAGCCGCCTCTGTCGCGCTTCTCTGTGAACGGCTCAGCCACCGGCGGCGCCTGCCGCCCGGAATCGCGCCGCGAGAGGTGCAGCGCCCCGAAATACTTCTCGGCCAGCCGCTCTATGGCATGCAGCGGCGAGGGGTCTTCCACATACAGCACCATATTGTCGGGGGTGTAAAAATCCTCGATGAAACCGCGACAGTCGGCGCCCGTGAGGGCATGGACGCTGTCGGTGCTGCCGAGGATGTTGTGCGCCATTGGCGAGCCTGCATACACCAGCTCTTCAAACTCGTCATAGACCGCGTCAGAGGGGGAGTCGAGATACGATTTGATCTCCTCGCACACCACCTCGCGCTCACGCTCGAGCTCGTCGGCGGGAAATGTGGAGTAACGCACCAGATCGGAGACGAGTTCCAGCGCCCGAGCCGGCTCACCTGCCGGAGCCGCTGTGTAAATGACCGTCTCCTCCTTGCTCGTGTACGCATTCAGCTCGCCGCCGATGCTCTCCATGCGGTTTGATATGTGCCAGCTGCTGCGGTGTCGCGTCCCCTTGAAGATGGTGTGTTCCACAAAATGCGCAAGGCCGTGCAGGGCTTCACCCTCGTCACGGCTGCCAGCGCCGACAACGATGCCTATGTAACTGACCGCACCCGTGCGGCGGCGGTGCACGCACGTCAGCCCGCCTGACAGGCGGAACACGTTGTATTGCTCTGTTTCAGAATTGTTCACTGCCCTCATACAGTCACTGTTTGGAACTGCAAAATTACTATTTTTCAGCGGTGTCTGCAATATGCCCGAGCGCAGCCTCGCAAATAAATCGGCCTAAAAACGCGGCATAGTTTGCGGGTGTTGAATATTTTTGCTAACTTAGTCCCCACAACCTATTTTGCGTCAAATACATACCCCTTACGACTATGAGAACAACACTCTGCATAGCCCTTGTCGCCGCCGCAGCATTGCTGGCCGCGTGTGCCGGCAAACGACATACGCGCAACGCCAATATGCCTGTAGAGGAGCTGCGCGAACTCAATGAGGTCATCGCCGATGCCCCCAAGTACCGCAATGCCGTGCGGCAATACATCGACTCCGTAGACCAGATAGCCAACAACACCCCCGACCCCGGCAAGGCTGCGGAGATATACAACAACCTGACGCACAAGATAAGCGTGATGGAGGCAGACTCTGCCATAGACTACGCGAACAAGGCCATCGCAACTGCCCGGCGTTCCGGCAATGACTCGATACTGGTATCAGCCCGCATCTCACGTCTCAGCGCACTAACCTCTGCCGGCATTTTCAACATAGCCGAGAAGGAGCTGCTGGAGCTCGAGCCCGAGCCGATGTCGCCGCTGCAACGCATATTCTTCTGGCAAGTGGCTCGGCAGCTGTATGCCTACCTGCAGCTGTACACTGTCGAGAACTATGAGATATCAATCGAGTTCGGCAAAAAGACACGAGCGTATGACGACTCGCTGATGCTCAACCTCCCTAACGAAAGCCATTTCAAACAGTTTCTGGAGTGCGAGAGGATGACAGTCAACGGCAACTTCCGCAGGGCGCAAATAGCGCTCGACAAGCTGCTCAGACGCATTGACCCCTCGGACAACCTGTACGGAATGACAGCATTCCAGCTCGCCATAACATACAAGCACACAGGCAACGAGCGCATGTACGGCGCATACATGGCGCGTGCCGCCATAAGCGACATCAAGGCCGGAGTGCGCGAGGGCCTCGCCCTGTTCAGCCTCGCCAACTGGATGTATGACCAGGGGGAAATCGCAGCAGCGTTTGAATACATCAACTTCGCAATGCGCGAAGCCATGATAGGCAACGTCCGCATGAGGGCGGTCAACATCGCGAGCATGCTGCCGATGATAGACGAAACCTACCTGCAAGCCAGCAACAACTCGCACGACCGGCTGATGCTCTACATCACCATCTCCGTGCTGCTGCTCACCATTCTGGCGGCGATACTGCTTCTGCTCGCCATAGAACGGCGCAAGAAGGCTGCGACACAGGCCAAGCTCATCGCGCTCAGCAAGACCCAGGAGACCCACACCGCCAACTTCCTCGCCCTCTGCTCGACATACTACCACAAGCTCAACTCTCTCGAGATGCTCGTGCGTCGCAAGATAGCCTCCGGCCAGACCGAGGAGCTGCTGCGGCTGCTCAAATCGGGCCGGTATTCCGAGGAGCAGGGTGATGAAATATCCGACATCTTCGACCGCTCGATACTCGACATTTATCCCGATTTCATCGAGCAAATCAACGCATTGCTCCGTCCCGAGGAACGCTTCCCCGACACCGGCGAAAAGACCCTTCACAACGAGCTGCGCATCTATGCACTCGTCAAGATGGGCATCACCGAGAGCACGCGCATAGCCCAGATACTCAACTATTCGGTCAACACCGTCTACGCATACCGCAACAAGATGCGCAACAAGGCCATCGACCGCGAGAATTTCGAGGCCAATGTAGCGGCTCTTTCGGGCGTGAACCAGTGATTTTTCCGCTGTGGAAGCCTATATACAACGCCAGTTTGTGTTTATATTCCAAAATTCTACACTCCTGACATTCAAACAATTAAACAACAAACTATTTATATCCGCCCTATATCTGGCAGATTTTACTTGCTGCCGCCTGTGTGAAGTTGTAATTTTGCATTGTGAGCAAATCACTGCACACACAACAAAGGCGAAACCAACATCAGGTTAGACACATCATAGGTTGAAAATCTGAAACACGCAAAATAGAGATTTTTCATAGGTTAGTAAGGGTAACAATCAATAAGACTAATGAAATCGTTTATGTTAGGTTTGTAGAACAGAATTTGATTCGTATTCGCCGGTCTCTTGTGAAAGAGGCCGGCTGATTTTTGCCCCGTGCCGTGCCTCGCGCAGCAAGAATATCCCCGAGATTTTGCCGTTAGGGCGATTTTTGCTACTTTTGCACTACTATACGCGCCGCGTGCGCGTATGTATGCGCGTGTGCGGACACTATACCCCCTCGGGAAACCCTGGACACGCAGCCTTAACTTGAAACATAAACCTCAGGCCGCACGACGCGGCACAAGCCCTGACGGGCGGCCTGAAAGCCAAATAACGACGATGAACATATCATACAAGTGGCTGAAACGCTATATCGACTTTGACATGACGCCGCAGGAACTGGCGGCCGCGCTGACATCATTGGGTCTCGAATGTGACAACGTGGAGGAAGTGGAGACAATACGCGGCGGGCTGAAAGGCCTCGTCACGGGGCGTGTCCTCACCTGCGTCGAGCACCCCGACTCCGACCACCTGCACATCACCACAGTTGATGTGGGCAGCGGCGAGCCGCTGCAGATAGTCTGCGGCGCGCCCAACGTGGCCGCCGGGCAGAACGTGGTGGTGGCTGTAATAGGCACACACCTCTATGACGGCGACAAGGAGTTTGTCATCAAGAAATCCAAGATGCGCGGCGTGGAGTCATTCGGCATGATATGCGCCGAGGACGAAATCGGCGTAGGCTCGTCGCACGACGGCATCATGGTGCTGCCCGAGGATGTCAAGTCTGGCACGCCGGCTGCGGAATACTTCAACGTCGAGAGCGACTATATGCTCGAAGTGGAGCTGACGCCAAACCGCGTGGACGGCGCAAGCCACTACGGCGTGGCGCGTGACCTGAAAGCATACCTGGCACGCCATGGCTACGAGGAGGGCCGCGCGACGGAAATCCCCGAACTGCTGCTGCCTGACATGGACGGCTTCAAGCCCTGCCGCGAGGACGGCGCGACAACCGTCGAGGTGGAAGACCGCCAGGGATGCCCCCGCTACACCGGCATCACAGTGCGCGGGGTAAAGGTGGAGGAGTCTCCCGAATGGCTGCGCAACCTGCTCACCGCCGCCGGACAGCGTCCGATAAACAACATCGTCGACATAACCAACTTCGTGCTGCTCGGCCTGGGGCAGCCGCTGCACTGCTTCGACCTCGGCAAGGTGGCAGGACAGAAAATCGTGGTGCGCACCTGCCCGGAAGGCACGCCGTTCACCACACTCGACGGCGTGGAACACAAGCTCAACGCGGCTGACCTGATGATATGCGACGCCGAGAAGCCGATGTGCATCGCCGGCGTATTCGGAGGCCTCGATTCTGGCGTGACAGAGACAACGACAGACGTGTTCATCGAGAGCGCATACTTCAACCCGACACGCATACGCCGCACGGCACGCCGCCACGGCCTCAGCACCGACGCATCGTTCCGCTATGAGCGCGGCACCGACCCCAACATCACCGCATACGCGGCACGCCTCGCCGCGACAATGGTGCGCGACCTCGCTGGCGGCGAGATATGCGGCGACGTGACCGACTTCTACCCCACGCCGGTTGAGGACGCCCGCGTTGACCTCAACATAGACTACTGCAACCGCCTCATCGGCAAGACGCTGCCGCTGCCGCTGACAAAGCTGATACTCGAAGCCCTCGAGATAGAGATACTGCCTGAAAGCACCGATCAGGTGCTGAAGCTGAAAGTGCCGACATACCGTGTGGACGTGTACCGCCCATGCGACGTGGTTGAGGACATCCTGCGTGTATACGGCTACAACAACGTGGAAATCAGCGAAGAGATGCACGCCAACCTGTCACACCGTGGCGCAACCGACTTCTCATACGCCATGCAGAACCTCATCTCCGAGCAGCTCACCGCACAGGGCTTCAACGAGATAATGAACAATTCCCTCTCCGCAGCCTCATACTATGCCGACAACGGCAAATGGAAACCCGAGGAGTGCATCACGCTGATGAACCCGCTGAGCAACGACCTCAGCACCATGCGCCGCACCCTCCTGTACGGAGGCCTCGAGTCACTGGCGCACAACATCAACCGCCGCCTCGACAACCTGCGCCTGTACGAGTTCGGCAACGTATACCACCGCGACCCGTCACGCGAGATGACAGCCGAAAAGCCCCTCGCCCCGTTCAGCGAACACACAGAACTCGGCATCTGGCTGACCGGCAAGACCTCTGTAGACACATGGAACACCAAAGGCGTAGAGCAAGACGCTTACGAGCTGAAAGCCGTCGTGGAGGCGATACTGCGCCGTCTGGGCATACCAGCAGGACTGCTGCAATACTCGCAGGACAGCGATGATGTCTATGCCGTCCGCCTCGACATCGCCACCCGCCAGGGCGACACACTCGCGACTATCGGCGTGGTACGCAACTCCGTGCTAAAGCAGTTCGGCATCGAGCAGCCAGTATACTACGCTTCGCTGACATGGGCAAAACTCATGGCACTGGCAGCACGCGACGTGGTGACATTCAAGCCGCTGCCCAAGGCACACCCCGTGAAGCGCGACCTGGCTATGCTGCTCGACGCGGCAACGCCGTTCTCCAAAGTCGAGGAGACTATACGCCGCAGCGGCGGCAAGCTGCTGCGCGACGTGACCCTGTTCGACGTGTACGAAGGCAAGGGAATACCCGAAGGCAAGAAGTCATATGCTGTGGCAATGACTCTGCAAGACGACGAGAAGACACTCGTAGACAAGCAGATAGACGCTGTAATGAAGAAAATCATCGCCAACGTGGAGAAGAACCTCGGCGCACAGATACGCTGAAGCGCCACAATAAAACGAACAACAATAACACAACAAAAATACACATACATAATACTCACCAATGGGAAGAGCATTTGAATACCGCAAAGCCCGCAAGCTGAAACGCTGGGGCAATATGTCGCGTACTTTCACACGCATAGGCAAGGAAATAACCATCGCCGCCAAGGCCGGCGGCCCGGATCCGGACATGAACCCGCGCCTGCGTGTGCTGATGCAGAATGCCAAGGCCGCAAACATGCCCAAGGATACCGTAGAACGCGCTATCAAGAAGGCCACCGACAAGGATGCCGGCGACTACAAGGAGATTGTATACGAGGGATACGGCCCTCACGGCATCGCCATAGTCGTGGAGACAGCCACCGACAACAACCAGCGCACTGTAGCCAACGTCCGCTCATACTTCAACAAGCACGGCGGCTCGCTCGGCACTTCAGGCTCGCTCTCATTCCTGTTCAACCACAAGAGCGTGTTCCACATCAAACCCAACCCTGAAATCGACCATGACGAGCTGGAGCTGAACCTGATGGACTTCGAGGCTGAGCTCGTGGCTGACGATGACGAGGAGTGGATGGTATACGGCGCATTCGACCAGTTTGCCGCCATACAGAAATACCTCGAGGAGAACGGCCTCGAAATCGTTTCTGCAGAGTTTGAGCGCATACCCACAGACTACAAGGAGGTGACGCCCGAACAGCGCGAGGCCATCGAGAAGCTGCTCGAAAAGTTTGAGGAAGACGAGGACGTGCAGAACGTGTTCCACAACATGAAGGAAGAGGAAGACTGACACGCCTCTCCCCCACCGACACCGACACAGCAAGGGTGTGCCGCACATGATTGGCGGCGCACCCTTGTCCGTCAATACCCGCCGCTTTTACCATGGCGACTGATGGGAAATGAACAAAAAAGCCGAGGGCTTGTTTTGCAACTGAATATTAGTTACATTTGCAGTCTCAATACCGCCTATGGGATCAAAAGAAAAACTGACAGCCCGGTTCTAGTCTCTTCCGAAGGATTTCACATGGGAGGAAATGGCTCGCCTTCTGACCGCTTTGGGGTACGCGCCAAGCAGCAAAGGCAAGACATCCGGCTCTCGTGTAATATTCAAAAAACGAAGGGAAAAGGCCAATAATGCTTCATAAGCCACACCCAGGCAACATAATAAAGGAATATGCAATGAAGCAGGTCTATGATTATCTGACCGAGGCTGGCCTGTTAAAATAAGCATACTTGTTGGTTGAATTGATT
>DHKE01000010.1 GCA_002404675.1 Porphyromonadaceae bacterium UBA4702
TCCTAATCTGCGGTTTCTTTATTGTAATGGGCTGTTTGTGCGAGCCATACTGCAAGGTCTACCTGCATGTCCCTCTCGTTGAAGAACAGGCGTGCAGATGCCAGCCACTTTTGTATGTCGGCCTCTGCCATTGACGCGAACAAGCTCGGCTGCGTGGCAGTGTCCGGCTGTTCTGGCATGGGGTGGCTGTACGTGGTGACATTGTCTGTCCTGCCGAGGTCGTTCTGGCTTGATGCATACTGTTGCATCTTTTCGCGGGTTGCCTGTTTCGGCAGCTCTGCAACTTTTGCCAAAGCGATACCGTCGAGCACTTTTACCCAGTTATCAGCGGTGAAGACCTTGACTTTCATGTCGCGCTCTTCGCGCATTGATTTCTCGAACTCGCCAACGGTGCAGCTCATAGGAAACTTGAGTTCCCCGGGTGTTGCCCCCAGCGATATCAGCAGCGTGTCTGTAGGGGGAGTGCTGCCACCGTCATATATGCGGAGCGTGCCTCCCGCAGCATTGCGGAACTGCCGTTTCAAATCAGCGACCGTGGTTGCGTTGTCGATATAGAGTGTCGCCATGGCTTGTTTGTTATCTGCGGCGTTTGCGTTTAGGCTTGCCCAGCAGTGCGCCGAGCACCATGCCGCCGATTTTTCTTTCGAGGCCTTGGCGTGTTGTCGGAATGCCGGTCTTGCGTGCGAACCGTTGCTTGGCGGCGGTGATGCCCAAAGCTCGTTTCCACGAGAATGAAAGTCCTGGTATTTTCATGATTGTCTGTGAGTTTCGTTGTTTTGTCGTATATTATATGTCGTAGCCGTCATAGCCGATGCGTTTCTCCTTCAGGGACGGGACATCAGGCAGGGGTCTGCCGGCGAAGATACGTGACATGGTGTCAGCCAATGTCTGCGCTATCTTCATCCGCTGCCCGTTCCACAGCAGCTTTTCCCACTCGATGCGGATGACGACGTTGTTGGCATCGGGTCTGAACCCGATTTTGCGGACAAAGTGCTTGGGCGAGGTCATCGCGTAGCACTTTTGGTGGTCGGTGAGGATGCCGAATTTTTCTGACATGGCCTCGCTCAGCTCATTGAAGAACTGCGTGTATGTCTGCTCGTCCTTGACGAACAGGTCTTCACCCGCCATTCGTTTCTCTCCTTTCTTGCCGCCGATGTTGACGTGTATCTGTGTGTCATATACTGGCTCGAGTGCGCCGCTTGAAACGAGAATTGTCACGCCCCATGCGCGGTCGCGGTCCATCAGGCGGCGCAGGTCGTCGTTGTACTCCTTCAGGTGTTCCACATCGTCCTCGCGGTTGTACTGGTAGAAAGACCTGTACGGTTCACGCTCGCCGATCTCGCGGCTAATGTAGTTGAAGCCTCCTATCAGCGCGAGGAAAAAGGTGAAATTGCCTGTGCCTGCGTCAATCAGGCTTGACGGTGAAATGACAGTCACGTTAGAGCCTCGGTCTATCATGCAGCCGTAAGGCCGGTTTTGCGGGAAATGCTCAACGGCGATGATGTCGGGGGAGTGCTGTTCAGCGGGAATGGTCGATGCCAGGTTTATAAGCCGGAAACCCGGTCCATGGTTGACAGCTTCTGTCAGGTTGGCCTCTGTGATGCCGTGTCTCGCCATAAGGTCGGCGACAGTGCGGAACGGACGGACGACCTGATAGCCTGTCGGGCGGTCGAGTTTGCGTTCAAAGGAGTTGCGCAGCTTGTGCGCGTCGGCAGCTACCGTCTCGTCATGTTTGTCGTTTTCGATAGCCTCGGTAAATCCCGCGCCGATGATACCTGCCGGCACTGCCACGATTGCGATGCCGAGCAGCCCGACCACACAGGCGATTGCCCGTCCCCAAAACGTGACCGGCGGGGTGTCTGCAAATTCCCCAGGGTCACCGATATACTGGGCGAATGCCCACAGCACCGACACGAAGCCGTTGTCATAGACTTCCGGCTGCGCCTCATGCTCGAAGGAAAAGAGCATCAACGAGAGTATGAGCGTGATTATCAGCAGGAACTGCATCGAAATAACCAATTCGTGCCTTTTCTCGCCGATTGCTCCGGTCAGCAGCCGGAACGACTTCATGTAGCGCGATATGCGGAACAGCCTGATGACCCGCGCCGTGCGCAATGCCTTTAACGCATAATATGGCAACGGCACGAACCATTGCAGGAAGAACGGATAAGTCGAAATCCAGTCAATGAATCCGTAAAAGGTGAAGCAGTAGCGTATTCGCCCCATAAAACCCGCGAATTTCGGGTTGATTACAGGTGCTACCCAGATGCGCAGGCTGACCTCGACGGTGAAAAACGCGAGCGTGACATAGTCTATCCAGCGCAGGACGGTTTGCCACGGCTTGCTTAGCGTGAATGTCGAGAGAAATATCTCGAGCGTGCTAAGAAGTATCATTGACACTATGACATAGTCAACGATGTTGTGCCACTGCCGCGTATGCAGGTTGTCGTCCAACGCCCGCGCCAGTTTCACCTTTAATGGCTCGCGTTCTTCTTTCGCCATATAGCGTGATGCAATATTGAGGGGCATGCCAAATGTGCCTTTTGAGAGGCGCATCTGGCATGCGGTCGATGTTATTTCAGTCGTTTGAGCTGGTCTTTGTAGTTCTCGATCTGGCGTTTGTAGCCCTCGATGTTCCGTTTGTGCCGCTCGGAAGCGCTGACCTTTGACTGTCGGTGTTGCGCTTTCATTGCAGGAGACGATGTTGACTTTATTGCTGACGCATAGTGCGCATTGTCTCGTTTGGCGGACTCGCGTTCCTTCTCGATTTGTGCTCGGAGGTATATTATCTGTCGTTTGAGTGATTCTTTGCTCATTGGTATTTTGATTTTGTAATGGCAGATGCCGGGAGATGACAACCTTATATATGGGTGCGGTTAAGCACCCATATACAGTATTGTTTTCATCTTGATTCAGGGACGTCAGTCTTCCTTGCCGGCAGCGGCGAGGGTGATGTCGTCTTTGCAAAGGCGTGTGTTCGAAGGGGTTGCCACCTGTACGCCGATGCCGTACAGCTCGCTTACCTTCTTCTCGAAATTGCCGACACGCAGGTTTGCGCCAAACTTGCACTCTCCGCCCTTAGCCCCTTTCATCAGGGATGCCAGTGTGGCATCGTCATCAGCCGGAGATTTGCAGTTGCCGGTGGTGTATACACGCAGCGTTGCGCCAAACTCTTTCTTGAAATTAGCCTTGAGAGTTTTCACTTTCATGCGGCCGTCTATCTTCATTTCTGCCATTGTTGTAAGTGATTGATGGTTGGTGAGTTGAGTTATTTGGTGGCGAAGTATACGGTAGCAGCGATGGCGGCGATGACAATTACAGCCAACAGCCAAATCCACCATGCGATGCCTTTCTTTTTGCCTGTCGGGGGAATGTAACCGTTCAGGTATTCGAGTCGGAAGCCTCCCTTTTCGCCGATTTTAGTCTTGTCAAACTGTGCGATTTCGATACCGTATTGTGCCGCATGGGCGACGATACGATCGAAACTTGTCTTTGACCATATCTGGCTCAAAGCCACCTCCTGTCCGTCTCCGGTGCGGAGAGTTTCCTCCGGCTTGGCGAAATACAGGCTCATGCGCTCGTTGTACGAGGCAGCGTCTTGCACGGTCATGAAGTTCTCAGGCACGCCTCTGTCGGGACACAAGTCGTTAGGGAAGGCCTTGCGCAGGTCTGCCAATGTGGCGCCGGGGTTCATCACCATATATGCGTGGACGATGCCCAACGCGGTGCGGTTTTGCGCTTTGCCGTATACTCTTACTTTGTTCACCATGGCTTGTCAGTCCTCGATGTTGTCCTCAAATGAGATTTCCAGCTCCGGTTCTGATTTCACCATGTCGCAGAGCAGCAGCACTGCTGTTGGGATGTCTATGCCGAGTGCTTCGGCGGTGGCAAGGAGGTTGTTTGCCTCGCCGTTTGTGAGGACTCCGTCACTCAGCAGAATCTGCATGACAGCCTCGTATACATGGCCGATTTCCTCGGTGTCAACTTCTGCGGCGTTCTTTGTCAGGTAGGCGTTTATGCTTTCGCCGTCCATGTTTTCAACTTCCTTGAGAGCCGCGTCGAGCGCTGCTTGGAATTCCTCTTCGGGAAGTTCAAATGCCTCAGCCACTTCGTTGGCTGCTATGAGTTCCTCTTCGGCGCATACGCCGTCAGCCCAGATGGCAGCGGCGAGCATTGATGCTATAGTGTTTGTGCTTGTCTTCATTTGTCGTTGTTTTTGTTGTGTTGGGTTGTTGGGTGTCTTCTCGCTTTTCAGTGTTTCTTGCGGGCGTACTTCATCAGAATCGCACGAGCCTTGCCCTCGGCGGTGCGTTTGTCTATTTTGCCGCTCTTGGTGCGCTTGTAGTTGGACCATACGGTGTTGCCGTCTCTGGAAACCTTGACGGCGTTTTTCTTTAGTACGGCCCATGCTTTGCCGGCTTTGGTACGCATGTCCACTTTGCCGGATTTTGTGTGCTTCAAATAGAATGTTGTCATGTCTGTAGTTTTTGTTGGTTGTTCGCTTTTTGAGCAGTGTCTACGTTGACGCTGCTGGCTTAATCGCGGTTTGCGTGGATAGCCCCCTGTCTTATTTGAACAGCCGTTTCAGGCGGTTCTTGAGACTCCCTTTCGCGGCGCGTGCTTTCGCCATGCGTGCTGCGATTTCCTTGCCCTCCTTGGTGCGTTTGTCTATTTTGCCGGAGGCGGTTCGTTTTACGTTTGAATAAGCCATCGATATTAGTTTTTGAGGTTGATTTTTGATTCAGGCAACTGCTTGCACTTGTTGAGGATTGACGTTAATCCGTTGGGCTCCAGTGCTTGCCGTGGTTGTGTAGACCCCCAGCTTGCTTTATGAGTTGAGGTGGTCGATGAGTTTCGTGCCGAATTGGCGGGTTGTCCAGTCGGGATCGAATGTGAAGCCTGCCTCTTCGGCGATTTCGCGCAGAGCGCCCTTGGTGTTGCTGTACGTTTTGTACACTCGGATAGATCCGTTGTCCTCCATTGTGATGCAGTATTCTCCGAAAACTGCCTGTTTCTTTGTATTTGCCATATTTGTGTAATTATGTTGTGGCGGCTGCCGTCGGGTGCAGAGGAGATTGACGTTAATCCCATACCGCTGTCAGGCTGCCTGTTGTTGGGTTCCCGTTTCTACTGCCGGTGAATTCGCAAATTGTGTTTCGGTGGCAGTGGTTTACTTATTGCAAAGTTACAACTAGTGTTTGGAATTACCCCCCCGAAAAGTTAAATTACACAAAATAACCAAGGTAAACGCTTGAAGAAATGTGAAAAATCAACTCGGTGGGGCTGCTGTGCGTTTGTTGGAGGTTCTGGATGGCTCTTGTGTGTTCGGAGGTCTATGATTGGTTTGGCAGGGTTGGCGATACGGCGTGCCGTGTTCGGAGGACAACAAACGCAATTATTTGATTTACTGCAATCTATCGATGCGGACACGGCACGCCGTGTCCCTACTTTGGCTGCGCATGAAAGCGAGGGTGTGCCTATTTTGGCACATCCTCCTACTTTGGCTGCGCAATACACGAGACCCGAAAACTGCATATTACCCTGTTTTTGGGGTGCCAAACATTCTCGGTGCTTTCGGCGTGCCGTGTCGTCCCAGCTTGGGGTGGGTATATAAAGCAGGAGAGGATGTTTCCAACGGAAACATCCTCTCCTGGTCGGGGTGACAAGATTCGAACTTGCGACCTCACGCCCCCCAGACGCACACTCTAACCGGACTGAGCTACACCCCGTGGTGGCTTACTCAAGTGTCAACCGGTATTCGTGGGGGTGATGCCGAAACATCTTTCGTTGCCTCTGTGGTCGCCTTGCGGCGAACTTTCAGGCGGAATACACGCTCCTTTCGGAGGGGACACCCTTGTAAAGCGTTGCAAAGTTACTGCCTTATTTCGACATGGCAAAATTTTTCGGCGAAAAAATTCGGTGATTTTTCGCGGCTTTACGCAACTGCTGGTGTGTCAACGGTTTATGAATGGAATATGAACAGGCGCGTTGCGTCAAACCGTGGCAGGGGCATCAGGCTTACGTCGGCCTGGCGGTCGGCGAGGCTCATTGAGCAGTCGCCGACGGTGACGCCTGTCTGTTCGAGCGCGGCTTTCGTGGTGTGCAGCGCGAGCTCAGGCGTGTTGTTGTCTTCGGAGAGGTGGCACAGGAATATGTACCTCAGCTCGGGGGAGATGATGCCGGCGAGCAGCCGTGCTGTGTCGGCGTTGTCCATGTGCCCGCGAGCGGTGGCGATGCGTGCCTTGAGGTATTCGGGGTACGGGCCGTCGCGTAGCATCCGCGCGTCATAGTTTGACTCTATCACCAGGTAGTTTGACTGGCTGATGTAGTGGAGAGCTCGTCCGGCGACTTCGCCGAGGTCGGTGGCGATGACGAAGTTGCGTCCAGCGTATGATATGGAGAAGCCCATGTTGTCAGTGCCGTCGTGCGGCACGTCGAAGGCTGTCACCTCCATGCCGGCGATGGTGAACGGTATTTCCTTGAAAATCGGGCGGTGGTATTCCTTGATGCGTTTTGAGATGCTGTGCCGTCGCAGCACGCCGTTCAGCACGCGGTTTGAGCAGAAGAGGTGGAGGTGGCGGTTCTGGCGCAGGAGCGTGTATGCGTAGCGCACATGGTCGGAGTGGTCGTGGGTGAGGAGCAGCCCTTTGACGCGGGACATGGGTATGCCGTTGCTGCGCAGGCATTCTTCGATTTTCTCGGCGCGTATGCCGGCGTCGATGATTATTCCGCCGCCCTGGTTGCCGATGTATGAGGCGTTGCCGCTTGAGCCTGACCCGAATGATATGTAGTATATGCGGTTGTCGCCTGTCTCGCCGGCTTTCTGGTGCTGGCGGGCCTGTGCCGTGGCTTTGGGCGCGGGCTGTGCAGCAACTGGTTCGCCGAAGTCGATTGTGAGCTGGTGTGAGGAGGCGGTTGTGTTTCCGGTGTCAGGGTGCATGGTGTGTCAGTTGCCTATTATGAACACCGCAGGCGTTTTTGGCGGTATTCCCTTGTGGGTGCGCCATTTGGCGGCGGGTAGTGTGAGTATGGATTCGTGCTGCGGGTCGGTGACTGCCGCTGCCACGGTGAGCAGCGTGTCGGGGCGCAGTGTTGCGGCGAGCGTCTGCAGCATCTTCTGGTTGCGGTACGGTGTCTCGATGAATATCTGCGTCACCCCGGTGGAGCGTGCTGTCTTTTCGAGGCGGCGTATGGCGGCGGCGCGTGCGCCGTCGTCGATGGGGAGGTATCCGTTGAAGGTAAATCCCTGTCCGTTGAAGCCGGAGGCCATCAGCCCCATGAGTATGCTTGACGGCCCGGTCAGGGGTATGACGCGCAGCCCTTCGCGCTGGGCTATCGCCGCCGGCAACGCTCCCGGGTCGGCAACGCCGGGGCATCCGGCTTCGCTCATCACGCCCATGGGCAGTCCCTGGCGCAGCGGGTCGAGCCACGAGGCTACGTCGCTGATGTCGGTGTGTCGGTTCAGCTCGCGGAATGTCATCGCGTCGATGTCGCAGTGAGGCATGCAGCGGCGCAGCCACCGGCGAGCCGTGCGGACGTTCTCGACGATGAAGTGCTGTATGCCGCCCATTATGTCGAGCGTCCCCTGCGGTATCACGTCAGCCGCCGGGGCGTCGCTTATGCCTACGGGTATTAGGTACAGAGCCGCCGTTGTTGTCATCTTTAGTCCTTAATTTGGTGCAAATGTACGAATTTACGAGGAGTTTTGCAAATGCCGTGCAGGGGCGGCTGCGAGATTGCACGGCGTGATGCCGTGCCGTGAATGAAATTATTAGTACCTTAGCACCGCGAAAACATCAAGTATGCCAATGGACAGGGACACACACGACAGTGTAATGTATATGGCTGGCTGCGGCGTTGCGCTGCCGCCGGCGTTTGTGGAGCGTATGCGCGGCGAGGCCGCTGTTGACGGCGGCGCTTTGCTGGCTGCGTTGGGCGGTTTGCCTGCAGTGGGGGTTCGCCTGAACGCTGACAAGCCTGGCGAGTTGCCGGAGTGGATGGACGGTGCAGAGCCGGTGCCGTGGTGCGACGGCGGCTTCTGGCTCGCGTCACGCCCTGAGTTCACGCTCGCTCCGGCGTTGCATCAGGGTGGGCTGTATGTGCAAGACCCATCATCGATGGTGCTGCGGCATATAGCCGGGGAGTGTACCGCAGACCGCCGCCCTGTCACCGTGCTTGACCTGTGTGCCGCGCCCGGGGGCAAAAGCACTGCCGCGCTGGCGGCTCTTCCAGCCGGGTCGGTGCTGGTGTCCAACGAGGTGATGCCTCAGCGAGCCGCCGTGCTTGCCGAGAACATCACGAAGTGGGGCAGTCCCGGCTCTGTGGTGACCTCGGCACAGGCGGAACGGCTTGGCGCACTGGGATCGATGTTCGACATAATGATCCTCGATGCTCCGTGTTCGGGGGAGGGCATGATGCGCAAGGACAGCAAGGCTGTCACGCAGTGGTCACCGGGGCTTGTAGAGTCGTGCGCACGACTGCAGCGACAGATAGCCGACGCGGTGTTGCCGGCATTGCGCAGCGGCGGGACGCTGATATACAGCACCTGCACATTCTCTCTGCAGGAAAACGAGGAGATGGTGCATTACCTGATGGACACTTACGGCATGGAGAGCATTGACCTCGGGCTGGAACGGTTTGGCGTGGCGCTTGGCTGGTCTGACCGTGCGCATACTTACCGGTTTATGCCTCATGTCACACGCGGCGAGGGCCTTTTCGTGGCAGCATTGCGTCTGCCCGAAGCTGTCAGTGCCGTGTCGCAGCCTCGCGTAGGCAAGCGCACGGCAGGGCGTAAGGGAGGCAAGCCGGCGTTGCCAGCATCGTCGCTTCCGCAGTGGCTCTCAGGCCAGTCGGCGTATGATGCCGTGCCTGCAGGAGAGGGCATCCGCCTTGTGCCGAGGGAGGCGACGCGCCTTGTGTCGCAGCTGGCCGACAGCGGCGTGCGGCTGCTTGCCGCCGGCGTGGAGTTCGGCACGCAGAAGGGACGGGACTTGGTGCCGGGACACGGCCTTGCCATGTCAACAGCCTTGCGGCAAGACGCATTTCCCGACGTGCCGCTTGAATACGGCCAAGCGTTGGACTACCTGCGCCGCGAAAACATACCGTTGCCGTCAGGCACGCCGCGCGGCTATGTAACAGTGAGCCATGGCGGCCGCCGTCTCGGGTTTGTGAAGAACATCGGCAACCGCGCCAACAACCTGTACCCGCAAGCCTGGCGCATCCGCAACCTGTGAGCATGCAAAAAGCGGCGAACCATATAGGTCTGCCGCTTTTTGGTTATCGTATGTCGCTGGTCAACGGGCGATGAGGAGGTAGTAGTTCTTCTTGCCGCGCTGGGCGAGGATGTACTTGCCGTTGAGCAGCGCTTCCGCGCCTATAGTGGCGTTGATGTCGGTGACTTTCTCCTTGTTGACGCTTACGCCGCCGCCTTGTATCATCTTGCGGGCCTCGCCCTTGCTGGGGAACACTCCGGTCTTGGCTGCGAGCAGCTCGATTACGGGTATGCCGGCCTCGATGTCGCTTTTCGCCACCTCAAATGTCGGCACACCTTCAAACACGTCGAGGAGCGTCTGCTCGTTGATTGTCATCAGCTCGTCGTGGGCCTTGTTTGAGAACAGGATCTGGCTTGCGCGTACAGCGGCCTCGTAGTCCTCGGGGCTGTGCACCATTTCGGTCAGCTCCTTGGCGAGGCGTTTCTGCATGGGACGCGCTCCGGGGTCTTGTGCGTGCTGGCGCGCGAGTTCCTCGATTTCCTCGCGAGTGAGGAACGTGAATATCTTGAGGTACTTCTCGGCGTCCCCGTCGCTGACGTTGAGCCAGAACTGGTAGAACTTGTAGGGGGAGGTGCGAGCCGGGTCGAGCCATACGTTGCCGCTTTCGGTCTTGCCGAACTTGCCGCCGTCAGCCTTGGTGATGAGGGGGCAGGTGAGAGCGTATGCCTCAGCCTCCGCGCCTAGTTTGCGGCGTATCAGCTCTGCGCCGGTGGTCATGTTGCCCCACTGGTCAGAGCCTCCGAGCTGCAGTCGGCAGCCTTTCTCCTGATAGAGGTGCAGGTAGTCGTAGCCCTGCAGCAGCTGGTATGTAAATTCGGTGAACGACAGGCCGTCGCGAGCCTCGCCGTTGAGGCGTTTCTTGACGGAGTCTTTCGCCATCATGTAGTTGACGGTGATGTGTTTGCCCACCTCGCGGGCGAAGTCGAGGAATGTGAAGTCCTTCATCCAGTCATAGTTGTTGACGAGGATGGCGCGGTTGGGCGCGTCTGAGTCGAAGTCGAGGAATTTTGCGAGCTGGCGTTTGATGGCCTCCTGGTTGTGGCGCAGCGTCTTCTCGTCGAGGAGGTTGCGCTCGGCCGACTTCCCGGAGGGGTCGCCTATCATGCCGGTCGCGCCGCCGATGAGCGCGATGGGCCTGTGTCCGCAGCGTTGCAGGTGCCGCAGCATCATTACGCCGCAGAGGTGTCCTATGTGCAGGCTGTCTGCGGTGGGGTCGATGCCCAGGTATGCTGTCGTCATTTCCTTTTTCAGTTGCTCCTCCGTGCCGGGCATCATTGAGTGTATCATGCCGCGCCAGGTCAGTTCTTCGATAAAGTCCATTGTCGTCTGTATTTTTGACCGGAACTGAGTCCGGTGGTTATTGTTTCCTGTTGTCGTAAATGTAGTTGAGCACAGTCTGCCCGACGGCTTTCAGCGTCTCGCGGTCGATGTTGTCCATGTTGTCACGTGAGGTGTGCCATGTGGCGTTGAAGCCGTTCTCGGAGTTGGGGTCAAACTCGATGATGTCGACCGCCGGCACGCCGGCTTGCAGCAGCCGCACATGGTCGTCGGTGACAGCGCCTCCCGGCTGCATGGGGAAGCGGTCTCCGTATCCGGCAGCGTCCGCCGTAGCCCAAAGTGCTTGCAGCAGGGCTGGCGCGCCCTGCATGGAGAATCCCTCGAGGTAGAAGCGAGCGCCGCGACCGCCCACCATGTCAAGCAGTATCGCACGTGCCGGCGCATACCCCTCGCGGAACGGGTGGCTGACGAAATACTGTGCGCCGAGCGCCCACGAGTCTTCGTCGTCATGCGAGCCACGGTCTTCTGCGTCCACAAACAGTATGTCGATGCCCATGCCGGGGTTGTCGGCATTGATTTGTCGTGCGATCTCGAGGAGTACGCCTACGCCGCTTGCGCCGTCGTTTGCGCCGTCGACCGGGGTGTTGTGCTTGCTTTCGTCGGGGTCAGCATCTGCCCATGGGCGGCAGTCCCAGTGTGCGAGCAGCAGCAGGCGGTCTGTCGCCTGCGGGTTGTATTGCCCGATTATGTTCACGATGTCGAGGTCTGCGCCGTCAAATCCCTTCAGGCGTGTGCGTTGCAGCGTCACCTTCGCGCCGTGCCGGCGCAGTTCCGCCTCGAGCCATGCGGCGGTGTTGCGGTGTGCTTCAGAGCCGATGACACGCGGGCCGAACTTGACTTGCCGCTCCACGTATGAGTATGCGGAGTCAGCGTCGAACACTGCGGTATGAGTGTCCGAAGCTTCTGTCGCTTGTGTGTCGGCGGTCTTGCCGCCGGCTGCTCCGCACGCCGTGAGTATGGCAGCTGCTGCCAAAGTTGATATTACAATCTTACGCATAATGCAAATTTAATTATTATCTTTGCAACCGCAAAACTTGCGGAGACAAAAAAGCATATTTGATGCAGGGAGCCGCAACGACCATGACATGAACAAATCATCAGACAATGCAGAAGTCCGGGTGCTGACGGTGGGTGTCTACGACCTGCTGCACATCGGCCATATAGAACTGTTTCGCAAGGCCCGTGCACTGGGCACACACCTTACGGTGGCTGTGCAGGATTCCGCAGAGGTGGCGCGGTTCAAGCCCGGGGCGTCGCTGGTTTATTCGACTGAGGAGCGGTGCTACATGGTGCGGTCCATACGTTATGTCGATGCGGTGACGGTCTACCATGATGTCGCCGACATTGTCCGGGAGGTAGACTTCGACGTGTTTGTCAAAGGTCCGGACCAGAACCATGCGGGTTTCGCCGCCGCCGAGCGTTATTGTCTCGAAAACGGCAAGCGGGTTGTGACGCTGCCTCGCACGGAGGGAATTTCCTCGTCGCAGCTCAAGGAGCTGATACGCAACATGTAACCGCTAATTGCGGAGAGGGTTACATATTCTCAATGCGTTCCTGCCGTACACGGTTGTCGTCCGCGTCTGTCGTGTCCTTGCGCTCGCGGTAGTATTCGGGGGTGAACTCTGGGGGCAGTATTTTTGCCGGGTTTACTGAGTCAACAGAAGTCACCACGACCTTTGTATCGCCGTTCCAGGGCATTGCCCAGCGGTAGACATTGTATTGCACGCGGACTGGACGCACTGCGATCTCGTACTTCTTCAACGCAGCTGCCAGCTTGGGGTCTTTCACTGAAAACACGAAGTCCTCGCGGTATACTCGCGTGGTGTCCATCAGGCTTTTGTATGGGAGGATTACGCCCTCTCCGGTTTTGAACACACTCCCTCGCTGCTCATATATAGTTTCAACATATCCGTACATGGTCGCATCCTGTATGCGCGGCACGAACATGCATGTGTACAACAGCCAAACCAGCACCACGGCGACAACGGCACCTGCGGCTGTCAGCAACACCTTGCTGCGGCGCGAGATGCGCAGGTGTTCCCACCGCGATTCCTCCTGCTCGTAATACTCCGGTTCGTCGGGCTTGGGACGCGGAGGTTTCGGAGGTTCCTCTTCGTATGTGCCGTCGTAGTAGTCGCGCGTATTGTCTTCGTCGTCCTTGATGCCAAACTTTCCAAATTTGCCAAGTCTCATGGTGTCAGTCGTTTGTGTCCCTTTGCGGGGAACGGTTTGTTTTCTTGCCGCCGGCGATGTATATCATCGTGTAGATGCCGAGTATGATGAGCATGACGGTCTGCGCCGACCATACGAGCATCGAGAACGCAGCCCCCTGCGCATCGGTTATGCCGTAGACGGCGAGGCCGAACATCACGGCGATGTTCCATGGGCCGAGCCCTCCGTTGGAGGGGATAGCCATGCCGATAGAGCTGAGCACGAAAGCCACGAGGCAGGGTGTCAGACCGTAGCCTTGCGCAGCGTCGCCGCAGAACTCGCGTGTGAAGGGGAAGGCGAAGAAGGCGACGTACAGCTGCAGGAAATAGCATGCCCAGATGGCGAGTGTGAGCAGCAGGAACTGCCCGCGCCCTTTCATGCGTCCCACGACGGCGAAGCCTTGCCACAGTTCGCGGCATATTTTCTTGATGCGCATGACCCACTTGTTGCCGCGCAGCGCGACGGCGAGCCACCACACCACGGCAACGGCTGCCGCCAGCCCAACCCAGAGCCATACGTTGCCGGCAAGGTCGATAATGCCCTGCCCGACAGGGTATTTGGCCAGGAAGGCGTTGAGAGCCGGGGCGGCGACGATGAATGTGAGCAGTGTGAGCGACAGTACCATCACCGTGTCGGAGAGGCGGTCGGCCACCATAGAACCGAACACTCCGGTGAGCGGAGTCTTCTCGCGTTGTGCAATGTATGTGCAGCGCCACACCTCGCCGAGGCGCGGGAAGAGCAGGTTGAGGGCGTATGTGCCGAATATGGACACGCACAGCGCGTGCATTGGGGGCGTCACGCCCATGCCGCGCAGCTGCAGCCGCCAGCGTGCGGCGCGGAAGATGTGCGAGAACACGCTGATGCCCATGGCTGCGAGTATCCACCCGTAGTCCACGCCGCTGTCGATGATGTGCATCATCTCGCCGAAATCGACTTTCTTGAATATGTACCACACGAGCAGCACCGTGAGGGCGAGGGGCAGCCCATATCGCACCAGCAGCGACAGGAAGCCCTTCTTGCGGGGATTGCCGCCGGCTGGCGCAGTGTCTGCGGTTGCCAATGAGTCGTTGTTTGCCATTGCGGGATGGAATGTGTAAAGTGTCGTAATGTGCAAAGATAGTGATTTTTGCCGTACCTTGTATGCCGGCTGCCGAAAAATCCGACAGGGTGCATCAAAAATGTGTCGCAATTCTTGATACACCCTGTTGCGTTATTCACTGGTTTCAGTCGGTGAGGAGGTGGAAGCGTATTGTGCGGCGGTAGGTCTCGCCGGGACGGAGCGTCTGCGACGGGAAACCGGGCTGGTTCGGCGCGTCTGGCACACCTTGCATCTCGATGGCTATCCCCTCGTAGTCGCGGTACGGCCGCCCCTCGCGGTTCTCGGGCGAGCCGTCGAGCCAGTTGCCGGTGTATACGTGCGCGTCGGGCTGGTCGGAGTCGATCACGAGCCGCCGGCCTGACCGAGCCGCCCGCAGTATCACTGCCCCGGAAATCATCTTGCCTTCTTCCCAGCCATTGACGAGCCATCCGGCATCGTAGCCTTTGCCGTATTTCAATGCGGGGAAGTCTGCGGCTATGTCCTCGCCTACGCGCTTGAACGTGCGGAAATCCATCGGCGTGCCGCTGACTGGCGCTTTTTCTCCCGTGGGTATCAGCGTGTCGTCGGTTGGTATGTACCGGTCAGCGCGTATCAGGAGCGTATGGTCGAGAGCGGTGCCGGAGTCTGCGCCGTCGAGGTTCCAGTACGTATGGTTGGTCAGGTTGACGACTGTGGGTGCGTCTGCGGTGGCAGAAAACTCAAGCGTCAGCGTGTTGTCATCGCTCCAGCGGTACCTCACTGCGGCGTCGAGGGTGCCGGGGTAATTTTCCTCGCCGTCCGCGCTGCGGTATGTGAATATTATGCCGTCTTCGGCCTCGCGGGCGTTCCAGATGCGGTTCTGGAAGCCTGTCGGGCCGCCGTGCAGGGCGTTCGGGCCGTTGTTGACGTTCAGCTGGTAGGTTTTGCCGTCTATTTCGAGGTGTCCCCGGGCGATGCGGTTGGCGTAGCGTCCCGGGACTTTGCCGAGGCATGGGCCGTCGCCGAGGTATGATGCCGGGTCGCGGTATGAGAGGGCGACATTGGCAGACCGTCCGTTGCTGTCCGGCACGTTGACTGCGAGTATTCCCGCGCCGAGGGTTGAAAGCTCCACCGAGGCACCCGAGGCGTTGGCGAGTGTATATATGGTTATCTCGCCTGCCGGCGAGTGGGCGGTGCGTTTCGTTATTTCCATGGCATCGTGCTGTTTATGATATGCGGCGTGCGCCGTCGGAGATTACCACGTCATACACTTTCGGTTCGTGCCCGTAGCGGTCGGCGAAACGGCGGACTGCATCGGCAATGAAGCGGTCGTGGATGTCGTCGCGCACCAGGTTGATGGTGCAGCCGCCGAAGCCGCCGCCCATGATGCGCGAGCCTGTCACGCCGTTGTCGCGGGCTATGTCGTTGAGGAAGTCTAGTTCCTCGCAGCTCACCTCATAGTCGTGCGACAGCCCCCGGTGCGTTTCGTACATCTTGCGCCCCACGGTCTCGTAGTCGCCGGCGTTGAGGGCTTCGCACACGTCGAGGACGCGCTGCTTCTCCTCGATGACGAATTTCGCGCGGAAATAGTCCTCGGCAGTGATGCGGCTCTTGGCGGCATTGAGCATGGACATGTCGGCATCGCGCAGTGTGGTCACTCCGAGCTCTTTAGCCACGCGCTCGCACGATTCGCGGCGGCGGTTGTAGGGTGAGTCTTTCAGCTCGTGCTTGACTGCCGAGTCGAGCAGAACGAGCCTGTAGCCCTGTGGGTTGAAGGGGAAATATTCATATTCCATTGAGCGGCAGTCGAGGCGCATCAGGTTGCCCTTCTTGCCGAATATGGAGGCGAACTGGTCCATGATGCCGCAGTTCACGCCGCAGTAGTTGTGTTCGGTAGACTGTCCTATGCGTGCCAGATCGAACTTGTCGATGGCGTTGCCGTTGTACATGTCGTTGAACGCGAATGCGAAGCATGATTCGAGAGCGGCAGACGAGCTGAGGCCTGCGCCGAGAGGAATGTCGCCGGCAAACACAGCGTCGAAACACTCGACCTTGCCGCCTCGCTTCAGTAGCTCGCGGCATACGCCGAATATGTAGCGCGCCCATCCCTGCGTGGGGGCATCGTTCTCGCGGAGTCCGAACTCGACATAATCGTCGAGGTCGATAGAGAATACACGCACCTTGTCGAGGCTGTTGGTGCGGATGTCTGCCATTATCACCTTGTCGATTGCCCCGGGGAACACGAAGCCGCCATTGTAGTCGGTGTGCTCGCCTATGAGGTTGATGCGTCCTGCGGAGGCGTAGAGCCTGCCTTTGCCGCCGAAACGCTTGTCAAATACTTGTTCTATGCGTTCTTGCATTTCCATATTGTATGCTGTTTTGGGTTATCTGTCGGTTGCTCGTTTCACTGGGATGGTTATTGACGCGCTCTTCACTCCCTTGGCGCGGGCGGTGAGGGTGACGCTGCCAGGGGTTGCGCCGGCCTGGACTATCACCGTCGCCGCGCCACTGAACAGCGGCATTTCGGGGACGTGGAAGAGGTCGAGCGATGTCGGGTCGCCGTTGGCTGTTGCGCGGAACTTGCCGGCTCCCTTTGTCGAGAAGCGGACACGGCGCGTGTCGTCGGGGACGATGTTGCCGTCGCGGTCAGCAATTTGCACGGTTATGTAGACCAGGTCTTCGCCGTCGGCTGTCAGCTCGCGTCGCGAGGGTGTCAGCACGAGGTGGTCGGGGCGGCCGGCGGTGCGCACTGCGGATTCGCCTGTGACATTGCCGTCGGCATCGTAAGCCACCACGCGAAGCTCGCCCGGCTCATAGACGGTGTTCATCCACATCAGGCGGTAACGGTTCATGTGCGTACTGTCGTTCTTCTCGCGTATGCCTTGGCTCTTGCCGTTGATGAACAGTTCCGCCCGGGGCGAGTCGGTGTATACGAAAACCGGAGTGGCCTGGCCCTCGCGCCCCTGCCAGTTCCAGTGCGGCAGTATGTGGAGGGTGTGCTCGTGGGTGTTCCACTTGGAGCGGTACAGGTAGTAGCGGTCCTTGGGTATCGAGGCGAGGTCGATTATACCGAACATGCTGCTGTGGTTGGGCCATGCGTCAGTGTCGTAGGGGGTAGGTTCGCCGAGGTAGTCAAAGCCAGTCCAGACGAATTGCCCCATGCATTTCTCCATGTCGTCGTCGCGGACGAAGTCGTCATCGGGGATGTTTGACCAGATGCAGTATTCCACGTCGTAGCTGCTGCACTGGTGGTCGGGATACTTCATGTCCGCGCCTTTGGTGACGGGAAATTTGTACACGCCGCGCGAGGAGACCGTAGAGGCGGTTTCCGTGCCGAGTATCATGTCTTGCGGCAAGCGGGGCAGAGCCTCGTCATAGCGGTTGACCTTGTAGTTGAAGCCCGGCACATCGAGAGCAGCGGCGAAGCCGTTGCTGATGACAGCGTCAAACTGGTCCATGCCGCACGTTACGGGGCGTGTCGGGTCTTCGCGGTGCACGATGTCCTGCAGGAATTTCAGCTCGGCGATGCCGTCCTCGCCCCACTGGCTGGGGACTTCGTTGCCTATCGACCACATCACCACTGAGGGGTTGTTGCGGTAGTGGCGCAGCATGTTCTCCATGTCGCGCTGCGCCCACTCGGCAAATATTGAGCCGTAGCCGTTGCGGCATTTCGGGCGGAAGCCCCAGTCGTCAAACGGCTCTATCATCATCATGAACCCCATCTCGTCGCACAGCTCCACGAGTTCGGGCGCGGGCATGTTGTGCGATGTGCGTATGGCGTTGACCCCCATGTCGCGGAGCATCTCAAGCTGGTGGCGCAACGCCGAGCGGTTGACCGCCGCGCCGAGCGGGCCGAGGTCGTGGTGGTTGCATACGCCCCTGAATTTCGTCTTCTTGCCGTTGAGGTAGAAGCCGTCGCCGGGACGCGCCTCCACGCTGCGTATGCCGAAGCGTGTGGTGTATGTGTCTGCCACCTCGCCGCCGTGCAGCACCTCGGTGTGTGCCGTGTACAGGTTGGGCGTTTCCGTGTCCCACAGCTGCGGAGCTGCCACGCGCAGGTTCTGCGTGAACGGCACGCCTGGGTAATGCCAGAATGTGTCGCTGCGGTCGGCGGCGGCTGTGCCGTCCGGGGCGGTTATGACGGTGTGCAGCGTCACCTCCTCGCGCTTGGCGAGGCCTTCAACGGTCGTTTCCAGGCGGACGGCTGCATATTCGCTGTCGATGTGAGGCGTGGTCACGCGAGTCCCCCATACGGGTATATGCACGCTGTCAGTCTCTATGAGGTGTACGTTGCGGTACAGCCCCGCGCCTGGGTACCAGCGGGCGGATTCCGGAAAGTTCTCCAGGCTCACCGTGATGGTGTTTGTCCCAGGGTGTACCACGCTGTCTATGTTGCAGTGGAATGAATTGTAGCCGTATGGCCAGTAAGCCACCGGCACGCCGTTGACGTAGACATGGGCATGGCTCATTGCGCCGTCAAACACGAGCGACAGCGAGCGGCCGTCGGTCTGCTCAACGTCAAAGGTGGTCTTGTAATACCCTTTGCCCACATACGGCAGCCCCCCTGTGCGGCCGGTCTTCCACGTCTCCTGGGTCTCGCCGTTTTGCTCTACGGCGACTTTCTGCAGGTCCTGGTTGCGGTCAAAAGGCCCGTAGATGGCCCAGTCGTGCGGTATGGTGACTTGCTGCCACTCCACACTGTCGCGTGAAAAATCCCACACCTTGATGTCGCGCTGCACGCGCTGTGCCGGCAGTGCCGCCGCCGTGAGGGCGAAGGCTGCGGCAATGAACAGTTTCTTCTTCATTCCCTTAGAGTTCTTATCCTGAAAAACGCCAGACACGCGGTCTGGCGTGACATGTATATATGCGATTGCAAATATAACCCCAAAATCCCGTACGTGCAAACCGCTGATGTCATGCAGACTGCGATTTTCGTCATTTTTGGCACAAAAAACGTCTGAAACCTGCTTGGTCAGATTTTTTATACTTTGGTTGCGCCCACACCACGCCTCCCTGGTCTAAAATGCCAAATTAGGGAACAGATTTGTGCCAAATTGGGTAATGAAATCTGGCCAAATTAGGTAATGAAAATCCGTCAAGTTTGGTAATTGCGGAATTTATAGTTATCTTTGCGCTCAAAATCGATGTTATGACAAACAACCGATATAAAGAACGGATAGCAGACAGAATGTTGCAACGCAGGTTGGCTGGTGTCGGTGCAGTACTCGTGGAAGGCCCGAAATGGTGCGGCAAAACCACCACGGCGGCTAAGCATGCCAAGACTGTGCTGTACCTCGACAACCCATCGGAGTTGCAGCAGAATATGCGTATGGCGGAGGTGAATCCCGGGGCGTTGCTTGCCGGCACTCCCCCTGTGCTGATAGACGAGTGGCAACTTGCCCCGAAGCTGTGGGATGCTGTGCGTTTTGAGGTTGACCAGCGCGGTCAGCCTGGGCAGTTTATTCTGACAGGTTCGGCAGTTCCTGCAAGCACCGACGACATCCACCACTCTGGCACAGGGCGGTTCGCATGGTTGACCATGCGTCCCATGAGCCTGTTCGAGTCTGGTGAGTCCACAGGAGAGGTGGCATTGTCCCGCCTTTTTGACGCGCCTGATGACGTTTTCGGTGTAAACAGGCTGTCTCTCGAAGATGTGGCATATCTGATATGCCGTGGCGGTTGGCCTTATTCAACCCGGCTTGAAAAGGATTTGGCTCTCGACCAAGTGAAATACTATTACGACGGCGTGGTGCGGTCTGACGTGTCTCGCATAGACGGTGTCCGCCGCAATGAGGTGTTGGTGAAACGCCTGATGAGGTCATACGCACGGCATCAAGGGGCGCAAGCCAGCATTGCCACTATTGCTGATGACATACGCGCTGCTGACGACCATTCAGCCGATACTAAGACGATAGCCGCGTATCTCGCTGCGCTGAAAAAGATTTTCGTCATTGAGGATTCTGCGGCGTGGAATCCGAACTTGCGCTCGAAGACAGCAATAAGGACTTCAGACACACGTTATTTCGTAGACCCGAGCATTGCCGTTGCAGCTTTGGGCATAGGACCGAATGACCTGATGAATGACCTGAACACCATGGGGCTTCTGTTTGAGACGCTTTGCATACGCGATCTGCGCGTGTTTGCAGATGCCCTTGACGGCCAGGTCTATCATTTCCGCGACAAGAGCGGCCTTGAGTGCGACGCGGTGGTTCACCTGCGCAATGGGCATTTCGGGCTTATCGAGGTAAAACTGGGCGGTGACACCCTCATAGGTGAGGGTGCAAAGACGCTCCGTTCACTTGCTGACAAGATAGACACAGCCCGCATGAACGCGCCTTCATTCCTTATGGTGCTGACGGCGGCTGGCAAGTACGCTTACCAGCGCGAGGACGGCGTGTATGTAGTGCCGATAGGCTGCCTCCGCGACTAAAAAAGGTGGTGTGCCAAAATAAGCACACCACCTTGATGTATGTGGGAAGGGGCTGGCGTTACTCGGCGGGGGTGGCGCTCATGTCTGTGCCGACAATCTTGTTCTCGGCGTTGAGGGCGAACTTGTAGCTCCATGACTGGCTGATGTTGCTGGCATAGCCGGCGAGCGCTGCTTGCATATTAGCAGCGCTTACGGAAGTGTTGTACATGTCGCTGCGCATCAGCACGCTGTATGTCTTGTCGACATCGAGCCCGGTTATTCCGTATGCGTTGTATGCCCAGCTGAACTCGAGGTCGTAATTCTCCTTGGTGTAGGTCACGTTCTTTTTCGGCTCGACTTCCAGTCTCCATTCAGTCGAGCTGGGGAACAGGAAAGTGCCGTCCTGCTTGCCCCATTCGGTTGTGGTGATTTTCTCCCTGTTTATTGTGATGTTGCCGTCAAGGCCTTTCATGCCAGTTACGTAGATGTCGCATACATCGAGGAGGTCTTGGCTGAACTTCAGCTGCAAGGTGGTCACTAGAGTCGGCTTCGCTGTCTCGGGGTCGTCCTCGTTGCAGGAGGTGAATGTCACCGCCATGAGCAGCAACGCGATGAATGAGTAGATGCTTGTTTTCATGTCGTGTGTCGTTATCTGTTTGTTTAGTTGTTTGTTGCTTAATTTGATAAACACCGCTGGGCTGGCATTTATTGCCTCTGTGAGGGTGCCGCGCCGTACTTTTCAGCCATTGCGCGGCATTCGTCGCTGCCGAGGAACTCGCCGAGCCATTCCTCGATGCGCTCATGCAGCTGTGTGTCGGACTGCCTGAAGATCCAGGAGTAGGGCAGCGGGAAGGCTATCTGTGTGTCAGCGGTCAGCTCGGGATGCTCCTTCAGCAGCCGTGCAGCGATGCTTCCGCCGATGACGGCGTAGCGGATTTTGCCGTTCAGCACCAGGGCAAACAGAGCCTCGTCGTTCATGTCGTCGTGTGCCGCTACGGCTATGTCCGCGCCGGTCTCGTCTGCCACGTTGCGCATGCGGGTTTCGGCGGGGGAGAAGCGTTCCACATGGACGGTGTCACCGGTGAGGTCGAGCGGCGACTGTGCTGTCGGCTTGCCGTCGGCACGGCGGCGTTGTATGAGGACAGGGCAGTCAGTGTATATCCCTTGCGAGAAGAGGTATTTGCCTCGCAGCTCGGGTGACGGCGGCAGGGCGGCGACGATGTCGCACTGGCGGCTGTCGAGTGCCGCAAGCGATGTGGCTAGGTGTATCACGGGGACGAACCTCACGGTCAGCCCGAGGTCGGAGGCCATGCGGCGTATCATGTCATAGTCCAAGCCTCCGATGGTGTCGCCGTAGACGAAATAGCTGTACGGCGTATGCGTAATGGCTACTGTCAGCGTGTCGCGCCCGCTGCCTGTCTGTGCCGGTAGTACGGCAGGACGGCAGGTGCGCAGCGACACCATCGCCGCTATGACAGCGGCGAGCAGGACGGCATACAGCGCCATATAGCCTCGCTTGCGGGGCTTTAGGCGGCGCATGAGCGTCTGTCTGCTGTCTTCTGTGTCTTTGGCAGCCATGTCAGTTGGCGAAGTCTACCGACAGCCCGAACTGCAGCCGCCGGGGGTTGACAGGATAGTGCGGCATGGAGAAATACTCCTTGGTGAACCATCCCTGGTTGAGGTGCGAATAGAGTATGAAGAAGCGCACGCGGTAGAGCTTGGCTGTGACGTATGCGTTGCAGAAGGGGAAGTTGCCGACCCGCCAGTCGTCTCCCACGCGGAACGCCATCGTCGCAGGGTCGTAGTTTACGCCACGGTATCGCGTGTAGTAGTCGCAGTCCACGCCAATCTGCAGCTGTAGGACGCGGAAAGCGCGGAAATGCAGGTACATGTTGGAATATACCGACAGCGCGGGCAGCGGCAGCACCTCCTGGTTGGACGATGTCTGGTATGTGAGCGTGTTGTCCCAGTTCCAGATGCCCAGGCGGAGCTTCTGCGTCAGCGAGGCGGAGAACACGTGCACTGTGCCGCCGTGCTGTGCCGGCACTCCTGCGGTGTTGAAATATACATGGTTCTGCACGCTTTCCCAGCCGGCGGTGATGCGCGTGTTGCTCCATGGTATGAAGAGTGCGCCCTCTGCGCGAATGGAGCGTGTCTTGCCCAGGTCGTTGTCCCAAGCGTAATGGTTGGAAATGAAATGCTTGAGCAGGTAGGGGTTGTCGAGGTTGCGGAAATGCCCGTGAGCGTAGATGTTCACCGTGTCGCCGAGCATGCGTATGTCGGTTGAGATGTTGCCGTTTATTTCGATGTCGCCGGCTACGTCGCCCACGAGGCCGAAACGCGCGTCAGCGTCATAGCGCAACACCGCTCCGCGCTGCTTGGTGAGCTGTCCGCCCACCCACAACAGGTTTTGCGAGCCAGTCGGTTTGACCGCCACACCGTCAGGCAGCGGCGTCAGCGCAGTTGTTGCCTCAGTCTCGCCGTCGCTGCCCTCCTCTGGCGGCGTCCAGCCGTTGTTGGCCTGTGTGAAGTGCCGAGTCTCGTGTGTGACGTATGCCGCCAGCCCGAACTTCGCCCAGCTGCGGAAACCCTCGATCATCGACACGCCCAGGGTGTTGGACAGCTGCCAGTAGCGTGTCTCGTCAGCTGTCGCCTCGGCGTTTAGGTAGCGGCGTGCGCCCCACATCTCGTCGCCTTGGGTCATGTCGGTGTTGCGGAATATGTGTACGCCCTTGCGGTAGTCGAGCGAGTATATGAATTTCGTCACCGGGACGTACACTTCGCGTGTGAGGGTGTCGTTGACCTGCACCTCGCGCCAATAGCCCACGTTGTAGGCGTGCGACATGTAGAACTCCGTGCCGCGCAGTCGCGTGTGCGCGTTCGACAGCATCGTCGGTATGCTTTTCGATTCTACCTTGCTGACGCCTCCCTGCAATTCCGCCGGGTCGGTGATGTACCGGTCGTCGGTGATGCCGCCGTTCTCCTTGTTGAGGAAGTTGTACTGGTAGAAGAACGCTTGCGCCTCGTAGCGGTCGCCCGTATAGTAGCCCGAGAAGCCGTAAGCCAAGTCCTTGGCGGCCTGGTTGGCATACGAGCCTTTGGAATACAGGTAGTCCGCAAACGCGCCGATGCCTATGCGGCGGTTGACATTGCCGGCGAAGTCCGCACGCAGCCTGTCCTGCCCGCTGTCGCGGTTGCCCCCGAAATTGTACGAGGCCAGGGTCATAGGCGTGAACACGTTGTAGAGGCGGCGGTTCTCGAATGTCGGGATCCACGCCATAAGCGCGTCACGGAAGAAGAATGTGGACTGGCGCGGCCGTGCGAAATATATCTGGTTCTGCCCCTCAGTGCCGAGGTTGCCGACACTGGCGTAAGCGTCGCTCACCAGCGAGGGGATGGCCTGCCGCTGGTAGTTGAGCATCAGCGTGTCGATGGTCGAATCGAAGCGCAGCCCCAGCGGCCCGCTCAGCGACCACGCGCATTTGCGGGGCTTGTCCGCAGACGTGCCATCGCCCTCCGCGCCCTCGCTTCCCGCAGGTGTCTCGCCTCCGGACAATTCCTCGGACAGCGAAGGCTGTGCCGCCAGATAGGCTGACGACAGGACACACGCGAACACAGCAGAAATTATCCGCGACCAATTCATGTTGCGAAATTACGAAAAACCGCGCAATGCGGCAATATTCCGCCTCCAAAAACAATATTGCCGCCCTGATTGTGTTTCATTATATACGCAGAGCGAAAACAGGATATGAACGACAAAGACTTTGACCCGAAATACATGGAGATGGCGTGCCGCCTCTCCTGCGACAACATAGACAACGGCGGAGGCCCGTTCGGCGCGGTTATAGTGCGCGACGGCAAACTGGTGGCGACGGGCGTAAACTCGGTTACGGTGGTGAATGACCCGACGGCTCACGCAGAGGTGTCGGCCATACGCGCCGCGTGCCGCGAACTCGGGACGTTCCAGCTGGACGGCTGCATCATATACAGCAGCTGCGAGCCGTGCCCCATGTGCCTGAGTGCGCTCTATTGGGCCGGTGTGAGCAAGATTTTCTACGGCAACACCAAGGAGGATGCCGATGCCATCGACTTTTCCGACAAGTTCATCTACGAGGAACTCGCCAAGTCCCCTGCCCGGCGGCGCATCCCCTGCCTGCACGTGACCGGCACGGACGCGCCACGCGCTTTCCGCAAATGGGCCGACAAGCCCGACAAAATCAAGTATTGACGAGCATACATGGTCGCATCGTCACCTTCGGGTACGGCACGCCGTGTCGCTGCAGGGCTGCGCATAAAAGCGAGGGTGCGCATATTTTGACACACCGTGCGCTGACAGTTCATCCCTCCTCTCGAGGGTGTGTCAAAACGCGCAAACTGTGTATGATTGGGGCGGCAAGGTAGGGACACGGCGTGCCGTGTCCGCCAAGCGACAAATGCAATTATTTGATTTACTGCACTCTATCCTTGCGGACACGGCACGCCGTGTCCCTACTTTGGCTTCGCAATCACACGATGTCCGAGAG
>DHKE01000005.1 GCA_002404675.1 Porphyromonadaceae bacterium UBA4702
GCTGATGAGCGGCAGCGGCTGGCCCGACACTGGCATCGCACCCACGTTGATGGCCATGTGGCACAGGGCCTGGCAGGTGATCATTGCCGCCATGCCCATTATGAGCAGAGCCGGCAGCGAGCGGCTGCAGCGGCTGGCTATGATTGCAGCGCGCGACATAAGCGCAAAGTAGAGCATAAGCACTATTATGCCGCCCACAAGCCCCGTTTCCTCTACTATGATTGAATAAATGTAGTCGCTGAAGGCCAGCGGCAGACGGCTGCATTCGCGCGAGTGGCCGGGGGTGACGCCTGTGATGCCGCCGTGGGCCTGGGCCATGCGCGAGAACATTTCCTGCGCATTGTCGTCCCTCACAGGCTCGTAGATCAGCGAATCGCTGTGAAGCCACTTCGACACACGGCCCTTTCGCATATCGGTGCGGTCGACGTTGGACTTTTCCTCGGCACGTGGGCCCACGGTCTGGTTGGTTTGCACCACGCTGTCGCTGCTGTCGTTGTGCGACTTTATGGCGTAGCCGGCGGCGCCCACTATGCAAAACAGCACGAGCACAAGAATTATGCGCCGCCAGCTGATGCCGCCCACCACCATCATCGAGAGGCTGATGCCCATCAGCAGGGCTGTGTTGGTGAGGCCGTCGCGCAGCATCAGCAGGCCGAACACGGCCACCACCACCACGCTGGCTATAAGGCCCCACATGCTCACATCGTTGTTCTTCTGGCTGCGGGCAAGGATAAACGCAAGCATCGTGACCACCGACAGCTTGGCCAGCTCGGCCGGCTGCACCGAAAAGCCCATAATGTATATGGCACGGGCGGCGCCGTTGACCACCTTGCCGGCCACCAACACATACAGCAATCCGCCCACACTGACAAACCACAGCAGTGGAATGATGCCGGTGAGCAGGTAGGTGTTGTTATACTTGATGCGGCTCATGGCCACTATGATGCCAAGGCCAAGCAGCAGAAAGCCGCCCTGGTTGATGATGGGCGAATACACGCTGCGGCCGGCCACTATCTGGCTCGAGGCCGAATAGCTCTCCACTATGGACACAATGAGCAGGATGAAGTAGATGCCCCATATCCACGAGTCGCCATACTTGCGCGTGAGCTCGCTGTGACGTTTGCGTTTTTCCTCCGACGACATTATCCGTTTTTCCTTTAATTTACTCTTTTTTGTCTTCCTGCATGGCGCGCACGCAGGCCTTAAACTGGCAGCCGCGGTCTTCCATGTTCTTGAACAGATCGAAACTTGCGCAGCAGGGCGACAGCAGCACGGTGTCGCCGTCGGCGGCCAGCTCGCGGCACTTGGCCATGCAGTCGGCCATGCTGTGGGTGTCGGCTATCACTGGCACCTTGCCGGTGAAGAACTTCAGCAGTTTGGCATTGTCGGCGCCAAGGCACACAATGGCCTTCACCCTTTCCTTTATGAGCGGCAGCAGTGGCGTGTAGTCGTTGCCCTTGTCCTTGCCGCCAAGAATCAGCACTGTGGGGCGGGTCATGCTCTCCAGGGCATACCAAGTGCTGTTGACGTTGGTGGCCTTGGAGTCGTTGATGTATTTCACGCCGTCAACGGTGTCAACATACTCAAGGCGGTGCTCCACAGCCTCGAAGTCCTCGAGGGCGCGGCGTATGCGCTCGTCCTTGACCTGCAGCAGCGATGCCGACAGGCCCGCTGCCATGGAGTTGTAGAGGTTGTGGAGGCCTTTGAGGGCGAGTTTGTCGCGAGGTATCTCCCACTGCCCGGTGGGGAGCTGGAAGTGTATTATGCCGTTGTCGTCTGCCCATGAAGCCGCGTCCTCGGTCTGCTGCTCGCTGAACGGCAGCTGCCGCGCCTCGACCTGCATGGCGCGTATCTGCGCGGTGACTATCGGGTCGCCCTCCCAGTAGATGAAATAGTCGTCCTTGGTCTGGTTCTGCAGTATGCGGAACTTGGCGGCGACATAGTTCTCCATCTTGTGGTCATAGCGGTCCAGGTGGTCAGGCGTGATGTTCATGATTATAGCCACGTCGGCCTTGAAGTCATACATGTTCTCGAGCTGGAAACTCGACAGCTCAATCACATACACGTCGTGGTCTTCCTCAGCCACCTGGCGGGCCATGCTGCGCCCCACGTTGCCGGCCAGCCCCACGTTGAGGCCCGCCTCCTGCAGTATGTGGTATGTCAGCAGGGTAGTGGTGGTCTTGCCGTTGGAACCGGTGATGCACACCGTCTTGGCATCGGTGTACCGCCCGGCGAACTCGATTTCGGAGATGATGGGCGTGCCCTGCCCGGCGAGCTTGCGCACCAGCGGCGCGGTAGGGGGGATGCCCGGGCTTTTGACCACCTCGTCGGCGTTGAGTATTTTCTCCTCCGTGTGCTGCCCCTGCTCGTAGGGTATGCCGTATTTGTCGAGCAGCTCGATGTATTTTGGGGCTATCTTGCCGCAGTCGCTCAGGAAAACGTCCATTCCCTTGGCCTGTGCCAGAATGGCGGAGCCGCAACCGCTCTCGCCGCCTCCGAGTACTACTAATCTTTTCATTGTCTGTATGTTTGTGTTATGGATGTGCTGATTATCTGATTTTCAGTGTCACGAATGTCATCGCCGCGAGCAGTATGCCCACGATCCAGAAGCGCAAGACTATCTTGGATTCGGGTATAGGGCGTGCCGGGTGGTTGAACAGTATCTTCTCGCCGGCGGGAGCCTCGCGCTGGAAGTGGTGGTGCAGCGGCGTCATCTTGAATATGCGCCTCCCCTCGCCGTAACGCTTCTTGGTGTACTTGAAGTATGCCACCTGCAGGATGACCGACAGGTCTTCGACAAAGAAGATGAGGCACAGCAGCGGTATGAGCAGCTCCTTGCGTATGAGTATGGCAAACACGGCGAGGATGCCGCCGAGCGTCAGGCTGCCGGTGTCGCCCATGAATACCTGCGCCGGGTAGGCGTTGTACCACAGGAAGCCCACCAGCGCGCCTATGAACGCCGCAGCGTAGACCACCATCTCCTCCGACCCCGGTATGTACATGATGTTCAGGTAGCCTGAATAGAAGATGTTGCCCCCCAGATATGCCATTATGGCCAGGGCAACGCCGATGATCGCCGACGTGCCGGCACACAGGCCGTCAAGCCCGTCCGTGAGGTTCGCGCCGTTGCTGACCGCCGTCACCACGAATATCACCACGAAGACGAACACTATCCACCCCATGGTAGAGGCGGCGTTCTCGTCGTCTATCCATGAGGTCAGCCACTCGTAGTTGAAGTTGTTGCTCTTGATGAACGGTATGGTAGTCTGCGGCGACTTCACGTCCTCCTGGCTCATGACTATCTCTGTCTGCTGCGTCTGTTCGTTGACGGTTTCGGTGTTCTCGCGCATCACGATGTCGGGAGAGAGCCACATGGTTATGCCCACAAGCAGCCCGAGGCCTACCTGCCCCGTAATCTTGTACTTGCCTTTCAGGCCGTCCTTGTTGTGGTATTTCAGCTTGCGGTAGTCGTCCAGGAAGCCAATCACACCCATCCACAGCGTCGCCACCAGCATGAGTATCAGATAGATGTTGGCGAGGTTGCCGACCAGCAGGCAGGGTATCAATATCGCAAGTATGATGATGATGCCGCCCATGGTAGGAGTGCCCTTCTTCTGCATCTGCCCTTCGAGGCCGAGGTTGCGCACATCCTCGCCTATCTGCATACGGCGCAGCCGGCGTATGATAACGTTGCCCAGCAGCAGAGCCACAAGCAGCCCCAGCGCGAGCGCGATGCCGGCGCGGAATGTGATGTAGTCCATCAGGCGGTGCCCCGGGAAGCCGGTGTCGCCGAATATCTGAAACAGAGAATAGATCATTGTCATTTCATTTTATAGGGTTCTGTAAAGTGCCGGCTGTCAGGCGAAAGTGTCATGCACTTCCTGGCGGTCGTCGAAATGGTGGCGCACACCGTTCACCTCCTGGTATGTCTCATGCCCCTTGCCGGCGATCAGCACAACGGAGCCGGGGGCGGCGGTGCGCAGCGCGGTGCGGATAGCCTCGCGGCGGTCCGCGATGGTCTGCGTGCGAGAGAGAGCCTCGCTGTCGAGGCCTTTCGCCATGTCGTCGATTATGGCTCGCGGGTCTTCGGTGCGCGGGTTGTCAGAGGTGAGGAACAGGCGGTCGCTGCGCCGTGCCGCCTCTCTCGCCATTATCGGCCGCTTGCCGTGGTCGCGGTCGCCCCCTGCGCCGGTGACAGTGGTGATTTCCCCTTCAGGCCCTACGATTTCGCGTATGGTGTCAAGCACGTTGACCAGCGCGTCCGGGGTGTGGGCGTAGTCCACTATCGCAGTCACGCCGGTGGGTGTGTGTATGGTCTGGAAACGCCCTGCCACGGGGACGAGGCGGCTCATGTTGACCAGCACCTCCTCGGGGCTGAAGCCGGCGAGTACAGCCGCGCCGTAGACAGCCGTCAGGTTGTAGGCGTTGAAGCGGCCGGTGAACGCCACCTCCACCTCCTTGCCGTTGAGTGTCAGCAGTGTGCCGTCGAGGCGTGTCTCCATGATGCGGCAGCGGAAGTCAGCGTCGGTGCGCAGCGAGTATGTGTAGACGCGGGCGCGGGTGTTCTGCACCATGTAGCGGCCGTGGCTGTCGTCGATGTTGATGAGCGCGAAAGCGTCCTCGGGGAGCATGTCGAAAAACTTCTTCTTCGCGTTCATGTAGTTCTCCACCGTCTTGTGGTAGTCCAGGTGGTCTCGCGTGAGGTTGGAGAATATCGCGCCGGCGAAGTTCAGCCCGGCGATGCGGCACTGGTCGGCAGCGTGCGAGGAGACCTCCATGAATGCGTATTCGCAGCCGGCATCCACCATTTCGGCGAGCAGCGCGTTGAGCGTCAGCGGGTCGGGAGTGGTGTGCGTGGTGGGTATGGCGCGGTCGCATACATAGTTGCATACCGTTGAGAGCAGCCCTGCCCGGCAGCCCTCGTATTTTGCCATCTCATAGAGCAGGGTGGCGGTTGTGGTCTTGCCGTTGGTGCCGGTCACGCCGATCAGCTTTAGGTGGCGCGAGGGGTGGTCGTGCCAGGCGGAGGCGAGGCGGCCGAGCGCGTCGGCGGAATTGGCGACACGGATATATGTTATCCCCTTCTCGATGGCAGAGGGGAGGCTTTCGCATACTATGGCGCCCACATGGTTGCTTGCCACGACGGGAATGTACTTGTGGCCGTCGGTGGTCACGCCGCGCACTGCCACAAACATGCCCCCCTTGACCGCTTTGCGCGAATCGCTCACGAGGCTGACAATGTTCTTGTCAGTGTCGCCGATGATTTCCAGCGGCTCTATCTCACGGAGTAGGTTGAATAATTTGATGATCATAGTATATCGTTATATTTTTAATGTCAGGTAAACGGTCATGCCGGGGCGCAGCTGTGTCCCTGGCGGAATGTCTTGCGCAGCCACGTGTCCGATGCCCAATATCCTCACGTTCACGCCAATGCGCTCGAGCGTGGCTATTGCCGTCTTCGGGTCGTAGCCGTGCAGGTCGGGCATCTGTCCGCTCGCAGCCGGCGCGGCTGTGCCGAACTTCTTGCAGCTTTTGATGCCCAGCATGTTGCAGATGCAGGAGGTGTCGAAGCCCAGCGGCGCGGTGAGTACCGGGGCGGAGGTGGAACGCTGGTCGGTGTATGTCGAGGTGTTGTCGAGCTGCCCCCGCGAGTACAGGCGCAGAGCGATGTTGAGCATCACCTTGCCTGAAGTCCGCGCTGCCGAATTGCCGGCAGGGGCGAGGATGAGCACCATCATCGAGTACCTCGGGTTTTCGTAGGGGAAAAAGCCGGCGAAGGCATACCGCCTCCGCGACAGGTCGTAGCCTATGCGCCCGTCTTTCTTCTTGTCAAATGTCGGGTAGGCTGTTCCGGTCTTGCCCGCCAGAGCCACGCGGTCGTCCTTGAGAGCCATGGCGGTGGTGTGGTCTGTGCCGTTGCCGGTGACGGTATAGCGCAGGCATTCAGCTACTTTGTCGGCTGTCTCCTTGGAGCATACGCGCCGCGTCCCTACCTGCAGCACCGAGTCGCGTCCGTTCTCGTCCACGATTTTCGAGATTAGGTGGGGGTAGACCAGCATGCCGCCGTTGGCGATGGCGTTGTAGTAAGCCAGCGTGTAGATAGGCGGTATCTCGCTGTTGTAGCCGTATGTCTGGCGGGCGAGGCTCAGATGCCGCGCTGTCATGGTCACAGGGTTGCCGTTGCCGTCAGTGGCTGTAAGGCGCGGGAAGTAGGGGGTGTGTTCGATGCTCAGCCCGGAGTGGAAGCTCTCGAACATGCCGATTTTCTCCAGCCGCTCGCGGTAGGTCTCCGGGTGGTCCTTGTAGCCACGGAACAGGACGCGGGCAATGCCTGTGTTGGACGACATGCCGATGACCTGCTTCATGCTCTTTACGGCCGGCGCATGGTTGTCCGTCGTCCCCTGGAACGGGCTGCAGTCCACGGCATCGTTGACCGACCTGACCAGTCCGTCCTCAAAGGCGATCATCAGCGATATGGGCTTGATGACCGAGCCCGGCTCAAACCTCAGTCCGGCGCGGTTGCGGGCCTCGCCGTAGGTGTTGTCGTCGAGCCTCTCGATGTTGGAGAGCGCCTTTATCGCCCCGGTGCGTGTCTCCATGATTATCGCCGTTGCCCAGATGGCGTTGGCCTCAACGCATACGCTGCGAAGCTCCTCGTCGAGCATGTCCTGCATGTCGATGTTGATGGTGGAATACACGTTGTATCCGTGCTGCGGCTTTTCGACTACAATGTCCATTGTGCCTCCGGCACCCGACATGCGCTGCTTCTTGCCCGGCACGCCGTAGAGCAGCTTGTCGAAGTCTTTCTCCAGTCCGGAATAGCCGTGTGTCTCCTCCAGTGTGTCCTTTGTGCCGGGCTGCGGCACTCTCATTTCGGAGACGCGGCCGATGCTGAACTTCGCCATGTCGCCGTATGGGTAAACACGCTCCACATCGCGGTCCGTGCCTACCGGGTGATTGCTGCCTCGCAGCTTGCCGTTGGGCTTGTAGAAGTTGCGTATTCCCGGGAACGACTTTATGCGCTTGAGATCCTCCTCGTCGGCGTTCTTCTTGACGTAAATTGCGCCTTTGCGTTTCTTCTTGTCCAGTGCTAACTGACTGCGCAGCAGTGTCCGCCACGAATTTTTCTCACGCTCGTCGGCTTGCAGCTTCTCCAGGCCTGCGGCCAGAGGGTAGTACCGGTCCAGCGAGTCTGCCAGCGAGTCGATGGTCTTGGATTTGATGCCTATTCTCGTTGGGTCGCTCCAGTCAGAGCTCTTCATGTCAAGTTTTATGTTGAACGTGGTGACGGTACAAGCCAGAATGTTGCCGTTGTCGGAGAGGATGCTGCCGCGCTGTGGGTTGGCGATGCTGGTCTTTGACAGCACCTTGGTCGCAGCTTCTTTCCACTCGCTGCCCTCAAAGACAGCGATTTTGACAAGGTATCCGATTATCAACGCCGCTATGATGTACGATGTGCCTATGATGAAGGCATATCGCTTCATGATATGTCTTTTGTTCGTGCCGGTCTTTTTCATTTCGTTTCAGAGGAGGGCTGTGTTGGTGAATGTTCTGTTACGGGTATGTCGGCCTCTATCTCGTATGGCGGCTGCTCCTGGTGTATCAGCCCGAGGTTGTTCTCTCGCACCAGCTCGAGCATGCGCGTCTCGCGTATCTGTGACATATATTGCTGCTTTTCGGTCATCATCTTGCTCTGCTCCTTGCGCAGCTGCGCGTTGAGGCTCTCGATTTCCTTTTGCAGTGTTTGTGTGCGGTAGCGCATACCGGTGATAATCAGTATGATGATTGTCGCCACGGCGATAAACCATCCGTTGTCGCGGAAGAATTTGAGCGATAAGTTCTCGCCGTTCTTCACGTTGCGCCAGCGGAAGAAGCGCGTCAGCCAATTCTTCTTTGGCGTGTCCTCTTTGGGGGTTGCTTTCTTCTTTGCCATGGCTGCGTCAGTTTCGGTTGGCAGTTTCCGGTGCGGGTTTCAGTTCTGCGACTCGCAGCTTCGCGCTGCGTGCGCGGGGGTTGGCCTCCACCTCCTCTCGTGACGCGGTCACGGGCTGGCGGGTCACCAGCCGCCATGGTGTTGAGATGTTGCCGAAGAAGTCCTGTTCCAAATGCCCCTCCATGTTGCCCGAGCGCATGAAGTTCTTGACCAGGCGGTCTTCGAGCGAATGATAGGTGAGGACGGCAAGCCGACCTCCGGGTCGGAGTATCCGCGCCGTGGAGGCAAGGAATTTTCGCAGTGCTGTCATCTCGCCGTTGACCTCGATGCGCAGTGCCTGAAACACCTGCGCGAGCTCCTTCTTGACTTGCCGGGGGTTTAGTGCCGGGGTGACAGCATCTGCCAGCTGCAATGTGGTCCGTATCGGCTCTGCGGCGCGTGAGCGCATGATGGCAGCCACCATCTGCCGCGGCTGCTTGATGTCGCCGTAAAGGCGCAGCAGGCCGGCGAGCTGCTCCTCGTCATAGCCGTTGACGATGTCTGCCGCTGTCACGCTGGCCGACTGGTTCATGCGCATGTCCAGCGGCGCGTCGGCGCGGAATGAAAAGCCCCTTTCGGCTGTGTCGAAATGGTGGAATGACACGCCGAGGTCTGCCAAAATGCCATCGATGGGAATTGCGTCGTAGTAGTGCATGAAATTTTCGGCATAACGGAAATTGGAATGTACGAAAGTAAACCGTGCATCCTCCGGGCTGTTTGCCCGCGCATCGATGTCTTGGTCCAGTCCGTAGAGGTGCCCTGCCGGCCCGAGGCGCGAGAGGATGGCACGCGAATGTCCGCCGCCGCCGAATGTGACGTCGAGGTATGTGCCGTCAGGCTTGACACTCAGGCCGTTGATGGTTTCTTCCAGCAATGCCGGTATGTGGTATGTCTGTTCTGTCATGCGTGGTGTCCCCCTCTGCGTGTAGTTGTGTGTGCTGTTTAGCGGCAGCGTGAGGGTGTCATTGTGCTGGCGCCCCCGGCAGCGTACTGCGCACACTCTGGTTCAGGAATGTAAAGGTACTCAATTCCGCCGTCAATTTACATTGCTTAATTCTTAAATAATGCCGAATTGGCGGGAAAAGTTATCTACATATCCAGTGGGCGTGTGCTGTGACGGCTCGAATTATCGATTTGGGTTTTGGAAATCTGAAAGCGTTTTGGCGTATACTGTGCGAATGTTGCCAGCCATGGCTGAAGTGTCAAACCTGGCCACATGGCGCAGCCCTCGTGCTGCCATAGCGGCTGTGTCCGCGCTGCCGTCGGTGACGCTGCACAGGGCTTCTGCCATGCCTCGCACATCGTCTGGGTTGACGTAAATCGCCCCCTCGCCGCCGGCCTCTTCGAGGCATGACCCGGTCGCGGCAATCACTGGCCGGCGGCTCAATATCCCCTCGATTACGGGCAGGCCGAACCCTTCGTAGCGTGAGGGGTAGGCTATCGCCTCGGCGGCTTGGTACACCCCCGGCAGGTCGGCAAACGGCACTGCTCCCATGAAGATGACGCGGTCTGCAACGCCCTCGCTGCGTGCTATGCTCTCAACTCGTTTTTGGTATGAATTGTCGCGCCCGACGGCGACGAGCTTGATTCCCCGGGGCAATGCCGCCATGGCGCGTACTGTCAGCTCGAGGTTCTTGCGCCGCTCCACCGTCCCTACCTGCACCACATACCGCCCCGGCAGGTTGAGCTGCCGGCGCAGTGTCTCCAGTTCCTCCTGGCTCCACTGCCGCGAAAACTGAGGGTCGCACCCCTGGTAGACCACGTCGATTTTCTCCTCAGGCACATTATAGCAATGCATGATGTCGCGTTTGGTACATTCGCTTATGGCGATGATGCGTGTGGCGGCCCGGCATGAACGGCCGTACTTGTAGTCGTACAGCAAGCGGTCGATGGCCGAATAGCAGTAGGGGAGACGGCGGTATATCACGTCGTGCATCGTCAGCACCGAGGGTATGCCCGAGGCGGCGATGTTCAGCGGCAGCTCGTTGCTGAGCCCATGGTACAGGTCTATGGCGTCGCGGCGCAGGTCGCGGACTATACTCCAGGACCGCCACGCCGCCGCACTCTCCATGAAGCGTGGGCGGCGCACCATGAACCGTATCTGCGGATATGCCTTTATGCGTGAGAGGCGGGGGTTGTCTGTCATGCGCGGCGTGTAGACAAACAGTTCCTCGCCTTCGTGGGCCGTTGCTGCGAACTGCTCGATGACGAGCCGCGAGTAGTTGCCCAGGCCCGTGTTGTTGCACACGGCGCGTTTGCCGTCAAATCCTATCCTCATCGCTGTTCTGTTTTTTGTTTCCCCAAAGTTAGTCATATTTCAGCCTCCTTGCAAATCGTGCCCTGCTTCCGCTTCGAGGTCTTCAGATTTGCGTGCGTCTGCTCGCTGATGTCCGGATGTCGCATTCTCGAGGCGGTTAATTCCGAGTTGTACGGGTTGTAAATGCGCGTTGTTCAGTTTGTTAGTGCGGTTGTATACAATGTCGTGATTTCGGTTCAGAAAATTCGGCGACGAGGCGTTTTTAGGCGTTGTCGTCTTTTCCTCTCGAATAATAGTGCAGTTTTCGGAAAAATTGCTATATTTGCCAGCCTAATCAGCGCGGACGCTCGTGACAGGTGTCCGCCGAAAGTTTTTGTCTATGATAGAGTTTATGACTGAGGGGGTGGAGATGCCCTTGCTCGATGAGGAACGCCTCACACGGTGGATAGATGCCGTCGCGCGTGACCATGGTCTTGGGGTAGGGCAGGTGACTTACTGCTTCTGCGATGATGAGTATATCCTCGCTGCCAACCGCCAGTTCATCGGGCATGACTATTATACGGATGTCATTACCTTCGACTATGACCATGACGGTGTTATCAGCGGCGATATTCTCATCTCGCTCGACACTGTTGCTTCCAACGCCGAGAAGTTCGGCGTGACTGCGGACAACGAGCTGCTGCGTGTCATCATTCACGGCGTGCTTCACCTCTGTGGCATAGACGACAAGGGTCCCGGCGAGCGTGAAATCATGGAGGCCGAGGAGAACAAGGCTCTTGAATTGTATTCAACTCTTTGACGGAAAACAAAATATGCGTTTTGATTTTGATGTCATAGTGATTGGCGGCGGCCATGCCGGATGCGAGGCGGCAGTTGCTGCTGCGCGTCTTGGCGCGGCGACGTTGCTGATTACCGCTGACATGAACCGTGTGGCGCAGATGTCCTGCAACCCCGCCATCGGCGGCATTGCCAAGGGGCAGATTGTCAGGGAAATAGATGCACTTGGCGGTATGACTGGCGTTGTGACCGACCTATGCTCGGTGCAGTTCCGCATGCTGAACCGCTCCAAGGGCCCGGCAGTATGGTCGCCGCGAGCCCAGTGCGACCGCACCAAGTACATTGACGTGTGGCGGCAGATACTCGACGATACAGACAACCTTATGCTCTGCCAAGACACTGTAAATGAGTTTGTTCTTGAGGATTTGCCTGACGGTCGCAAGAGTGTAAAGGGCGTTGTGACCGCTTTGGGTGTGTGTTTCAACGCCCGGAAAGTAATACTCACAGCCGGCACTTTTCTCAACGGATTGATGCACTTCGGCGAACTGCAGGTACCCGGCGGCCGCATCTCCGAGCAGTCCAGCCACGGTCTGACAGAGCAGCTGAAGTCTCTCGGCTTCGTTGCGGACCGCATGAAGACAGGCACGCCGGCACGCATCGACGGCAGGACGGTGGATTATTCTCTTGCGGTGACGCAGCAAGGCGATGACGCGGTCGGAGAAACAAATGCGCGAGTATCTCGCCCAGGTCTTGGCTCGTCTGGAATGGTGCTGGTTAACAGGGATTTCCACAAGTTTTCATTCCTGCCAGAAATACAGCGTACACTCGCTCCTCGTGACTGCTATATCGTGCATACTAATTCCGAAGTGCATGAGATATTAAGGGCGTCGCTAGACCGCTCGCCGCTCTATAACGGCCAGATCAAAAGCATAGGGCCTCGCTATTGCCCTAGCATCGAGACCAAGATTGTCACCTTTGCCGACAAGGACAGCCACCAGCTCTTCCTCGAGCCTGAGGGTGAGACAACCTGCGAGTTCTATGTCAACGGCTTCTCAAGTTCCCTGCCATGGGACGTGCAGGTTGATGCTTTGCGCCATATACCTGCGCTCGCTGGCGTGCAGCTGTATCGTCCCGGCTATGCCATAGAATATGACTTTTTCGACCCCACCCAGCTGACCCATGATTTGCAGACGAAACTCGTCAGCGGGCTTTATTTCGCAGGTCAGGTGAACGGCACTACCGGCTATGAAGAGGCTGCGGCGCAAGGGCTGATGGCTGGCATCAATGCTGCCAGGGCCTTGCGGGATTTGCCTCCTGTTGTCCTTGGACGAGACAAGGCATATATTGGCGTGCTTATCGATGACCTTGTCACCAAGGGGGTGGATGAGCCATACCGTATGTTCACCTCACGAGCCGAGTACCGCATACTGCTGCGTCAGGACGATGCGGACGTGCGCCTGACACCGCTGGGGCATGAAATCGGGCTTGCCTCTGACCGCCGCCTTTCTCTAATGCATTCAAAACTTGATGAGCGCGACAGGCTGATAGGGTGGTGCTCTGAGTTTTCCGTCAAGCCCGCGATGGAGGTCAACGCACTTTTGGAATCTGTCGGCTCTGCTCCCATTTCAGGGTCTGTCCGCCTTATAGAACTGCTGAAACGCCCGCACCTCGGACTGTCGATGTTGGCGGAAATATTGCCGGCTGTCGAAACGCGGTTGCAAGACCTGCCGGCAGACCGCCGCGATGAAATTGTCGAGGCTGCGGAGATACTTGTCAAATACCAGGGGTACATACAGCGCGAGCGCGAACTGGCCGACAAGATGACACGCCTCGACTATGTCGCCCTGAAACCCGACATCGATTACGAGTCGATGACATCGCTATCCACAGAGGCTCGGCAGAAGCTGTCGCGTATCCGTCCGGCGACGATAGGGCAAGCCTCCCGCATACCGGGAGTCTCTCCTGCTGATGTCAGCATACTGCTGCTGTTGATGAACAGGTAACCCTTCATGTTGACAGCATTTTATATACTGATTGTTCCACGTGGAACAATATTGGTTTGACAGAAACAACATACAATATCGAAGTTATGAAAGTAGAAGACCTCAAAGCCATCATCCGTGATGTGCCTGATTTTCCCTCCAAAGGGATTATGTTCCGCGACCTGACCACGATGATAAAGGACGGCGACGCATTGCGCACTATGGGTCGCGCTGTTGCCGACCTCTACCGTGACAAGGGTGTGACCAAAGTCGTGGGCATCGAATCTCGCGGCTTCATCGGCGGCTCGATAGTCGCATACGAGCTCGGTTGCGGATTTGTGCCAGCCCGCAAGCCTGGCAAGCTCCCCTCCGTGACTATCAAAAAGGCGTATGCCAAAGAGTATGGCGTTGACACTATCGAGATGCACAGCGATGCGATCAACGAGAATGACGTCGTCCTAATCCACGATGACCTCCTCGCCACAGGCGGCACAATGGCGGCTGCCTACGAACTCGTCAAGAGCATGAATCCTAAGAAGGTCTACATCAATTTCATCGTTGAATTGACCGATCTGAAGGGGCGTGACAACCTGCCGAAGGACTGCGAGGTGTCGTCGCTTTTGAAGTACTGAAATGACCAAAAATATCCGATTAAATCGGATATGGTTTAGTTAGTTTCTTGATATCAGACAGGTTGTTCGCCGCTCGAATTTTCGCGGTGAATGCCTGTCTGGATTGTCAAAACTAATCTCATAGCTGTCTGATATGGAAGAGATTGAGGATGTTCCACGTGAAACAACGGTTGGCTCCGACCTTGTGGATGTAGGCCGTATCGTCGATGAAATCGGCGGTTTTTCCATCGACATTGTCCCCGACAGAACCCTTGAGGACATACGTGAGAACCGTCCCGGCGAGAACCTCCGCCGCAAGATACTGTCCCTGCCCGAATCCCCCGGGGTGTATATGTATCTCAACCGTGACGGCAAGGTGATATATGTGGGCAAGGCCAAGCGGTTGAAGCGGCGTGTAAGTTCTTATTTCAACCGCATGCACAGCGTGCTGCGCACAAACCTGCTGGTGCGCAACATCGTCGACATGCGCTTCATAGTCGTTGCGAGCGAGGAAGAGGCTCTGCATCTCGAAAACGCGATGATCAAGGAGTATTCGCCGCGATACAACGTGTTGCTCAAGGACGACAAATCATATCCGTGGATAGTGCTGACCGCAGAGATGTACCCGAGGGTGTTCCTGACTCGCGAGCATACTGAAAAGGGGCGGTACTTCGGGCCGTATACCAACGTCGCTTCTGCCAAAACAGTCCTGCAGCTGATACGCGACATATATCCGTTGCGCAGTTGCCGCCATGCGATAACGCCCGATGTGGTCAAGCGAGGCAAACTGCGCCTGTGCCTGGACTATCACATCGGCAAATGCGGCGGCGCGTGCCAAGGGCTGATAGGGGAGGCGGCTTACGCTGACACCGTTTCATCGGTGCGCAAGATACTCGGCGGCGGAACAGTTGAGTTGGAGCGTATGCTGTTGCAGCAGATGAACGGCCTCGCAGCGGAGCTGCGCTTCGAGGAGGCTGCCCAGGTCAAGGAGAAATATCTGCTCGTCAAGAAATACAACGCCAAGAGCGTGATTCCGATGGCGGAAAACGGCGATTTCGACATATTCGGGTATGCAGAGGACGATCGCAGCGCATACGTCAACTTCATACATCTGCACAACGGCGCGGTAGTGCAGAGCCTCAACCTCGAATACCGCCGCCGCCTCGAGGAGCAGGGCGCGGAAATCCTGTCGATGGCCGTGTCGGAAGTGTCTCGCCGCTTCGACCGCAAATTTGCGAAAGTGATCGTGCCGTTCCTTCCTGATGTGGAGTTTGAGGGCGTGACGTTCACTGTGCCGCAGCGAGGCGCAATGCGCGGCATTCTCGGTGTCGCCGAGAAAAACGTGCGGCAGTATATGGCAGACAAGATAAAGCAGGCCGAGAAGCTCAATCCCGACACCGCTGTGGAGCGGCTAATGGAGCGGATGAAGGCTGACTTCCGGCTCACTGTGCAGCCGCGACACATAGAGTGCTTTGACAACTCCAACATACAAGGGACAAACCCGGTGGCAAGCTGCGTCGTGTTCCGCAACGGCAAGCCGAGCAAGAAAGATTACCGCCATTTCCTCATCAAGACCGTCGTCGGCGCAGACGATTTCGCCTCCATGAAGGAGGTGCTGCACCGCCGCTATTCGCGTATGATGTCGGAGGGGGAGAGCCTCCCCGACATGGTGGTAGTCGATGGCGGCAAGGGGCAGCTGAGCGCGGCGGTAGAGGCGTTTGACGAAATGGGCATACGCGGGCAAGTGGCTCTCGTGGGCATAGCGAAGCGCCTCGAGGAGATATATTTCCCCGGCGACTCGTTCCCGCTGTACATCGACAAGAAAAGCCCCTCGCTGCGGGTGGTGCAGCATCTGCGCGACGAGGCTCACCGGTTTGGCATCACACACCACCGGCTGCGCCGTTCCAAGGGGCAGGCTGTCAGCGTGCTTGACACCATTCAGGGGATAGGCCCGGCGACAGTGACACGGCTGATGCGCCGCTTCAAGAGCCTGAAACGCATACGCGAGGCAACGCAGGAGGAATTGGAGGCCGAAATCGGTCAGGCCAAAGCCCGCCTCGTCCACGATGCCCTCGCCTCAACAACAGAATAGTTGAGACAGGGTAGGGACACGGCGTGCCGTGTCCGAAGAGTGGCAGGTGTAATTGTTTGATTTACAGTGACCTGGTTGCGGACACGGCACGCCGTGTCCCTACCCAGCTGCGCATAAAAAGGGTGTGCGCCTATTTCGACACACTATCTTACGCAGCAGAGAATGAAGTGGTTGCACATTCAAACTCCATTCCTCTATTATTGTGAGACAGTGTGGTGTGGGTAAGTTGTTGATAATCAACTTACTCTATTGTTGTTTCAACCAGGCCAACGCCTCTTCATGGAACTTCTCTCTGGAATCAGAACCGATTTCTCCGAATTCCTCGTCCAGTTGTTTGTTGAATGTGTTCAGTTTCTTCAGTTTTTCTGGGCCTAATTGTCTCATAACACCATGTCGTTTGGTTCTGCCAGGTGCAAATTTCGCACAAATTGGCGCGATTGGCAAGAGCAGTGGGGCATTCCATGAGGATGTGGCAAGTGCATTTGATTTTGCACATTCGATAATTCTGGCTAAATTAGCGTTCTAATAATATGGGGATGCAGCCAGCAGCGAGCGGCGGCAGGTGTGTCCGCTAAGTGATTATTCTAATACACAGTCAGTTATGAAAGATAAGGACAAGATGGGTGCAAACCGTCACCGTATGCGCAAGAACGAGGTGCAGAGCCTCGTCTTGGAGTTTTTGCAGCACAGTCCCAACCAAGCCTTCAACTATAAGCAGATAGCATACGGCATCGGCGCCACCCAACGCTCCAACAGAATAGACGTAATCAACATCCTCGACGCGCTGACAGCCGCCGGCGAAATTGTCGAGGTGAGCCTCGGCCGCTACAAGGCGAAAGCCAACCGAGGCACGGAGAGCGTCGGCTATTTCGTGCGCCGCAGCAACGGCCGCAACTCGGTCATTGTCGATGACGAGAGCATATTTGTGGCAGAGCGCAACTCGATGCACGCCCTCAACGGCGACAAGGTCAGGGTGGTCGTCTCAGCCTCACGGCGCGGACAGGACCCCGAGGCCCGCGTGGTGGAAATCATCGAGGCCAAGGAGCAGACGTTTGTCGGCGAGGTCAAGATAGATGACAACAACGTCGCCGTGCTGGTGCCCGACTCGAAGTTCCTCGCTGCCGACATCCTCATACCGCGCTCCAAGCTGCACGGCGCGAAGAACGGCGACAAGGCTGTTGCCCGCATTGTGAAATGGCGAGACGACGAGATGACCCCGCGTGGCGAAATCGTGGACGTGCTCGGAGAAAAGGGCGACAACGACGTCGAGATGAACGCCATACTCGCCGAGTACGGCCTGCCGTACCGCTATCCGCCGGCAGTTGAGAAGGCTGCCGACAAGATAGATGCCGGCATTACCGATGAAGAAGTGGCGCGGCGCGAAGACTTCCGCCAGGTCACGACATTCACCATAGACCCGCGTGACGCGAAGGACTTTGACGATGCCCTGTCCATACGCCGTCTGGAAAACGGCAACTGGGAGGTCGGCGTGCATATCGCCGATGTGACGCACTATGTGCAGCCCGGCTCGATTATCGACCGCGAGGCGCAGCAGCGTGCCACGAGCGTCTACCTCGTTGACCGCACCATCCCGATGCTTCCCGAGCATCTCAGCAACGGCATCTGCTCGTTGCGCCCTGACGAGGACAAGCTTACATATTCCGCCATATTTGAGCTCGACGAGGAGGCCAATGTCGTCAACTGCCGCATACACCGCACGGTGATACGCAGCAACCGGCGTTTCACCTACGAGGAGGCACAGCAGATCATCGAGACCGGCGAGGGTGACTTCAGCGAGGAAATCCTGCAGCTCAACGCCCTTGCCAAGAAGTTGCGCCAACGTCGTTTTGACAACGGCGCAGTGGAGTTTGACCGCGTGGAGGTGCGTTTCGAGATTGACGAAAAGGGACACCCCGTGTCCGTATTCTTCAAGGAGTCTAAGGATGCCAACAAGCTCATCGAGGAGTTCATGCTCCTTGCCAACATGCATGTGGCGCAGTCGGTCGGCATGGCAGCCCGCGGCAAGAAGGCAAAGACATTCGTCTACCGCGTGCATGACACCCCCGACCCTGAAAAGATGGGCAATTTCGCGCTTATAGCCGCGCGGTTCGGCTTCCGCATCGTCACAGATGGGCGGGCGCGTGAGGTCAACCAGAGCCTCAACAAGATGCTGCGCGACGTGAAGGGGCGCGGCGAGGAGAACATGCTCTCCATACTCGCCATCCGCTCCATGGCGAAAGCCGTGTACACCACCGAGAACATAGGCCACTACGGCCTGGCGTTGGACTATTACACGCATTTCACCTCCCCGATACGCCGCTATCCCGACATGATGGTGCACCGGCTGCTGACACGCTATGCCGAGGGCGGGCGCAGCGCAGACCGTGTCAAGACCGAGGAGCAGTGCAAGCATTCCTCAGACATGGAGCAGCTTGCCGCCAACGCAGAGCGTGCCTCGACACGCTACAAGCAGGTGGAATACATGACAGACCATATCGGCGAGGTGTACGACGGCATAATCTCTCACGTCACTGAGTGGGGGCTGTATGTCGAACTCGATGAAAACAAGTGCGAAGGTCTGGTGCCGGTGCGTGACCTGCCTGACAAATACTACGACTTTGACGAGAAGAACTATTGCCTCATAGGCCGCAACACCCATGTGCGCTACACGCTCGGCGACCGCGTTAAGGTACAGGTGGCACGCGCCGACCTCGACCGCCGCCAGCTCGATTTCGCCCTCGTTTCCGACAGCGGCAACCCCGACAAGCCGCTCGCCCCGGTGAATTTCAACCGTGGCAAAAGCCACAAGGGCCGTCCCAACAAACGCCCTGCCAAGGGTATGCGCAACAAACGCCGTTGACTGGCACAAACTCACTCTACCGGATATGCTGACAAGCCTGATGATAGCCGCTGCCGCAGCAGCAACGGCGCCGACGATAGTTTCTACCGAGGCCTACGAGTGGCGCGGCGACACCATAGTCCAAGGCGAGTATCGCGCATGGGCGGTTTCCCCGGAGGAGATACAGTCCACATACCATGCGCGGCCAGGCTACTTCATGCCCATTGAGCAGTGTTGGCGGCGCAAAAACGACCTGTCGGCATACCCTCGGCTCGAAGCCTCCAACCGTCTTCTCCAAGCCGTTTTCAACATGGGCCTTGACGAGATGGTCAACGCCGTCGAGCCGGACACCACGCTGCGTACCGGCAAGGAATGGGCGGGCGTGTGGACACGCGACGTGAGTTACTCCATAATCCTCTCAATGGCAGCGTTGCAGCCCGAGGCCTCGCGCATCTCGCTGATGCGCAAGGTCAACGAGCAAGGGCAGATCATACAGGACACCGGCAGCGGCGGAGCATGGCCCGTATCTTCTGACAGGCTGGTGTGGGTGCTTGCCGCGTGGGAGGTCTACAAAGTCACCGGCGACAGGGCGTGGCTCGAGACCGCATACCCGATAGCGTGCCGCTCGCTGGCGAAAGACAGCGAGACTGTGGCGCGGTCAGGGCTTATGACGGGCGAAACATCATTCATCGACTGGCGCGAGCAGAGCTATCCCAAATGGATGCAGACGGCAGACATAGCGAAGTCGGAGGCCATGGGCACGAATATGCTATACGCGGCCTCCGTGCGTGTCGTGTCGCAGATGGCGGCGATGCTCGGCAAAAAGTCGGAGGCCCGCGAATATGCCGAGCGTGCTGATGACATAGCCGCACGGGTCAACGCCCGCTTCTGGGACGACTCAATGGGGGATTACTTCATGTACACCTACGGCCGCGACAACCTGATTGCCAACCCTCGCTACGAGACCCTCGGCTCGTCGCTGGCTGTCCTGTACGGCATTGCTTCGCCCCATCAGGCTCGTTCCATAACGGAGCGTCACCCCGTCACCCCCTTCGGCACAGCCATATTCTTCCCGCAGATAGCCGATATGCCCAGCTACCACAACAACGCGCTGTGGCCTTTCGTCGGCTCGTACTGGGCTCTCGCCAACGCGGCTGCCGGCAACGAGCAGGGTACGCTCGAGGCTATCGGGGCGGTGGTGCGCCCGGCGGCTCTGTTCGCCACAAACAAGGAAAATTTCAACCTCGACAACGGCGACATATACACCGAACTCAACTCCTCCAACATGCTGTGGTCGCTCTCCGGCAACATCGCCCTGACCATGCGCTTGCTAATGGGCATCAATTTCGAGCCGGACGGCATCACGCTGCGGCCTTTCGTCCCCGAGGCTCTTGCCGACACGCGCACTCTCACGGGCATCAGTTACCGTGGCGCGACGCTCAATGTGACAGTCAGCGGCTACGGCAGCCGCGTCCGCTCCGTGACGCTCAACGGCAAGCCGCTGAAGGAGGGGGAGACCTATATACCCGCACGGCGGCTGAAAGGCAACTGCGACATAGTTGTCGCCATGGATGACGAGGCTATTCCGCCGGTGCAGGTCAACCATACCCCGAATGTGAAAGCTCCGGTCACGCCTGTGGCACGGCTCTCTGCCGGCGGCATGCGCCTGGAATGGAACCCGATAGAATACATAGCATGCTACAAGGTGCTGCACAACGGCGTGGAGGTAGCGCAGACGCGGCAGACCCGATATGACATAACGGCTTCAGGCGAATGGCAGGTGGTGGGCATTTCCGCAGAGGGAGTGCCGTCATTCGCCTCCGAGCCGCTGTATGCCGGCGAGGAGACGCAGGTGGAAATCCCCGGTGAGGGGACAGCCCTGTCGTCGCCGGAAATCAGCTACCGTCCCGCTGTGCCCGTAAGCGGCTACAGCGGCGCGGGCTTCGCGGAGACCGACCACGAGCGTCCTGCCGTTGAGATACCCGTCGAAATAGCCGAAGCCGGGGAATATGCCGTCTGCGTGAGGTATGCCAACGGCAACGGCCCAGTCAATACGGAGAACAAGGCGGCTGTGCGCACCCTCTCTGTTGACGGCGTTGATGCCGGCATGGTGGTAATGCCGCAGCGCGGTGTCGCCAACTGGGACGACTGGGGGCTGTCCAACAGCATCCGCGTCACGCTGCCCCAGGGGCGGCACACCTTGCGCCTCACCCTGCGCGAATGTGACGAGAACATGAACCTGCACACCAACCACGCCCTTGTGGACGCTGTCATATTGCGTCGCTACTGAGCCGGGATTGCGCAAATGACTCAAGATGCCGCTTGATCGGTTGATTATGATGCAACAATGATGAATAATTAATCCAGTGGTGCGTTATTGTGGTCGGTTTGTGATATTTTAACGCTGCTGTTTTTGGAGAATGACGGAGGCTGTGCTAAATTTGCAGCCAAGATACTTGACTTTATTTCAGTACTTTGACAAGGCAACGTAACTATTCAGCGAAAGGCAA
>DHKE01000063.1:0-128 GCA_002404675.1 Porphyromonadaceae bacterium UBA4702
CTCTTGAGGAAGAAGCTCAGGAAACGCTGGATGCCGTAACGGCCGTCGCGGGCAGCGAGGTCGCTAAGCAGCACGAGGTCGAGGCAGAGGGGCGCTGCGAGTATTGAGTCGCGGCAGAGGAAGTTGAT
>DHKE01000063.1:239-379 GCA_002404675.1 Porphyromonadaceae bacterium UBA4702
TTGATGCGCACCTTGTGGTAGTACTGGGTATCCTCGTCATTGCCGTGGCCGTAGAGGTCGGGCTGGTTCTCCGGCACGAGGATAGACTCGAGTGTGGAGAGCTTGGAAACCTCTTTTGTGCGGAAGTTGGCGGGCTCGTC
>DHKE01000063.1:411-3292 GCA_002404675.1 Porphyromonadaceae bacterium UBA4702
TCGCGGTTGCCGAGGATGTTGGTCGAGAACCAGCCTGACAGGCCGAGGCAGCGAGTGCCGATGATGGGAGCGAAACCTGACTTGACAAGTGTCTGGCCGGTCTTGAAGTCCTTGCCGGCGATAGGCATCTTGACCTTGGCAGAGAGCTCCCACATTGCGGGTATGTCAACAGTGGTGTTGGGCGCGCCCATGATGAAGGGGCAGCCTTCTGTCAGCGCGGCGTATGCGTAGCACATCGAGGGAGCGATGTGCTCGCGGTCGTCGGCCTTCATGGCCTCTTCGAGGACGGCGAGTGTGCCGTGGTACTTCTGGTCAGCGGGCACATACACCTCTGTGGAAGCAGCCCAGAGAACAACAACGCGCTCTACGCCGCTTTCCTTCTTGAAGTTGCGGATATCCTCACGCAGACGCTCTACCATCTCCCAGCGGGTGATGTTGCCCATGGTGTTGTCGCCGTCGAGACGCTTCGCGTAGTTGTGGTCGAAAGCGGCCTTCATCGGCTTGATCTTGATGAGCTCGTCCTTGACCGGCTCGATGTCCTTCTCTTTGAGGACCTCGGCGTTGAGGGCTGACTCGTATGCGTTTGCCGGATACACGTCCCAAGCGCCGAAAACGATGTCGTCGAGCGATGCCAGGGGAACTATTTCATTGTAGTGGAGATATTTCTTGTCCTTGCCGCGTCCTACACGTATCTTGTCATACTGTGTCATGGACCCTACGGGTTTGGCCAGTCCTTTGCGTGTCATGAACACGCCGGTCATGAATGTGGAGGAAACTGCACCGAGTCCTACCACGAGCACACCTAACTTCCCGTTAGGCTTCTTAGCTGTTGGTGTTGCCATATCTGTTATCTTTTCTTGTTTTCAAATTTCAGTTTCCGCACCCCCTCTGTTGCGCAAAGCCGCGTCTGCCAGGTCATACGGAAAATGTGCGTAAAGGTATAACGAATTAGTCGTCAGGCAAAGCAATTTAGGTCAAAAACGACAGCGACAATATATAAATAATGTCAACAAACCAGTTATGCGCAAAATTACATCAACATTTCATCGAAAACCAACCGCTATGTAACATTATCCTTATTGACCTCTGCCCGGTTTTTGGTCAATTGCACCCCAAAATACCAGGTATTTCGGCGAGACTGGCAATGACGCACGGATGCGTGACTGCATCTTCCTCTGCCGTCCACCCCTTGCCCTTGAGCCATAGGACGCTGCACCCGAGGCTTTCCGCCGGCACTATGTCCTTGCGGTAGCTGTCGCCGATGACAAGCACTTCCTCCGGGCGCATGCCGAGAGCCTCTACACCCATGCGGAATATAGCGGGGTCGGGCTTGCGCACACCTACCACCGCGCTCTCGATGACACTGCGGAAGTAGCGGTCCAGGCCGAAGTCGCGCAGCACGCTCTCCACGTTGCCGTAGAAGTTGGAGACAAGCACGAGCGGGTAATGCGCGGCAAGGGCCTCGAGCACCGGGCGGGCGCGTTCTATCGAGGCGCGTGCCGAGGCATAGCACTCGCCGGCTGTCTGCCGCGCCTTCTCGTCAACGCACTCCGCCGGCAACGCGCCGCGGTCGCGGACGTATTGCAGCTCGATGCGCATCTTGATGCCCAGCAGGTCGCGGAAGTTGTGGTGCGGCAGTATGTGCCGCGTGCGGGCCAGCTCGCGCTCGGCATGAACGTATGCGTCGCGGAAAAGGCTTTTGTCGATGTCGATGCCGCACTTGCGGTAGGCATCCCATATCACTTCGCTCCAGTGGTCGCCGCCGCTGTCGAGCGTGCCGCCGTAGTCGAAGATTATACCTTTGATATGTTTCATTTTCATTGTCAGAGCCAATCAGAATTCGCCGCTTTCGACACGGCGTGTCATCTCGCGGCAGATGCGTTCATGCCGCCAGATCATATATATAAGGAGAGTATTGAGCACCGTCAGCTCAAATGCGAAATACAGCCACGGCATCCGGAAGATGATGATGGCGGCAAACAGGGCGAAGCAACGGGTGTTGAACGACAGTATATTGGTGTATTTCATCAGCGGGCGGCTCGCGGCACGGAATGCCTGGCGGAACGCATCGGGGGCGATGTTGCCGAAGCGGTCATGAAGCGTACGGCGCAGCCGCTGCATCGCGGGGGTGCGCTTCTCCTGTCCTACGGTGTAGTTGGTGTAGAACATGAGGGTGAACTTGGCGAAAAAGTCCTTGCGCCACGACAGGGCATGGAACTTCTCCCAAAGGTCGGCTGCGGTGTCGAGCTCGCTCCCTTCCTTCCCCTTAAGGAAATAGAGGTGGAACTGGCGGTAATAGTCGGCCATGGCGGCCTGTATGCCGTGGAACACGCCGGTGACGACGGCGACAGCCCATATCAGCCACGGCCACGTCCCGAAGAATTCCGAGGTGGCGTTGACACGCAGGCATATAGCAGAGTATATGGCGGCAAACCAGATGTCGCCGCTCACGCCGTCGAGGATGCGTCCGATGCGCGAATACTGCTTGGTCATGCGTGCCAGCTGGCCGTCGGCGCTGTCGAAAGTGTCGGCCCACAACAGCAGCACCGCACCGGCGATGTTGTACCACACATTGTCAAACCAAAACAGCAACGCCGCGCCGAGGCCGAGAAATATCGAGGCTATCGTGATGGCATTGGGCGATATGTGCAGCTTTTTGGCCAGGCACGCCCACGCGAAGCCCAGCGGGCGGTGGAACACGAGGTCAAACCATTCCTCCGTATCCTCCGACTTCAGTGTCTCGCGATACTGCTGGCGGAGTGATTTCTTCTGTTCAGTCATTCTTCTTGCGGTATTGTTTCACGGCGGCGAGTATGCCCTTTGCTATCCACGGCGCGGCTTCGGCGCGGCAGGGCGCAAAGCTGGGCCAGTCGTTGAAGTC
>DHKE01000063.1:3322-35804 GCA_002404675.1 Porphyromonadaceae bacterium UBA4702
TCGTTGAAGTCGATGATGCGTATCGAGCCGTCGGGGTCAACGATGCAGTCGCCGCCGTATACACGGATGTCGAGCACTTCGGCGGCACGCTGGCAAATGTCGCGCAGGTACTGCTCGTCAAATTTCAGGTGGCGTGCCGCGCCGTTGATGGCCTCCAGCCCGTACTTGCTGTGCCCGGCCTCAAAGGGGTAGAACCAGTAGAAGAACGGCTGGCCGGCAACGCCGTAGAACTTGATGAGGTCGCCCACGAGGTGGCGGTTGATGACAGCACGCTTGATGCCCCGGTAGAAGTACTCCTTCAGCACCTCCTGCGCCTCCTCGGCGTGGCGGCAGTAGCTCACATCCTCCTTGTGCATGGCGTGGAAGTCGCCGCGCTTGATCCAGCACGACTCGAAGCCCACGCGCTTCAACGCCTCGGTGATGTTCTCGTCCGTATCGACGATGAGGCTGTCGGGATAAGGGATGCCATTGCCCAGCAGCATGCGGGTCATGCGCTCGCGTGTGCAGTTCTCGATGCCGTGGCCGGAATTGATGACCAGCACGCCGGCATCCTCCATTTCCTGAAGGCGTGCTATCGACGACTGCTCGCGGCACATGTTGACGATTATGTCTTCGTCGATCTGCGCGTTGCGGAACTCCTCCTCGCTGTAGATGGTCACTTCGCATCCGCGCTTGCGCAGATGCTCAACGGCGGCGTTGAAGATGGCGGCATCGTTGCCGATATGGTTCGGCGAGTATGCCCCGGCTCTCATCACCCCCGCTATCTTGATATTTGCCATAACTGTTACTGTGGTATGCGGCGCACGCTCATGCGCCGATGAAACGTTTTGCTGTGTCTATGTCGGCGGCGTGGTCCACGTCGATTATCTTGCCCAGGTCGTAGCCGCGTATGTCGAGGCCAGCTGACACCAGCGCGCGCTGGTAGTTGCGCATACGGCTCACGCCGTCGGCCAGGCACTTCTCCAGCACGTCAATGTCACGCTCTGACAGCCCGTAGATGCCCCCCGAGATATAGCGGTCCGCGCCTGTAGGCGCATCGCGGAAGGCGGTGATGCGCATATCCGCGTCAACATCGATGTAGAGAGGCTTCTCGTCGTCGATATATGTGGTCATCGCCATCATGCCGTCCACCTGCGGCGGCGCGGCTGTGTACGCCTCGACATAGCGGGCGAAGTCCTCGCGGCGGAAGATGGTGTCAACCGTGGTGAGGATGAAACGCCCCTTGCCGCGCATCAGGCGGCTCAGCTCATAGAAGCTGTGCATCGAGCTGGGCGTGGTGCGCACCACGAGCGTCAACGGCACGGCAAGGCGCCCTTTCAGCTCCTCAAGATACTGCCGCACGGCAGTCATCTGCTCATTGACAATTACGCTGACAGACTCCGCGCCGAGCGACACGAAAATGTCTATAAGCCGCTCTATCATCGGGCGTCCGTCCAGGTCCACGAGCGGCTTGGGCAGCGCAACGCCCTCCTGCACGAGTCGGCTTCCCTCGCCGGCTGCTATTATTCCGTAGTGCATTGTTCCTCCTGTTGCTTGTCGCCCTCGGCAACCTTAGGCATTGCCGGGGCTTCCTGTTTCTGTTCCTTTGTCACCTTAGCCGCTTCCCTGCCCTCTTTAGGCTTGTCCTTGGCCTTACGCTCCTGCAAGGGGCGTAGCGGGTTGCGGGCGGCATGGTCGAAGTCATGGCGGCTGCGCAGTATGTCGATGGCTGCATAGATGGCATGGCGCATCGACAGCGGGTCTGCCACACCCTTGCCGGCGATGTCATAGCCCGTGCCGTGGTCGGGCGACGTGCGCACATACTTCAGTCCGGCGGTGAAGTTCACGCCGTCGGTGCCGGCAATGGCCTTGAACGGCGCAAGCCCCTGGTCATGGTACATTGCCACCACGCCGTCAAACTTGCGGTACGCGCAGCTGCCGAAGAAGCCGTCGGCGGCATACGGACCGAAAGCCATGATGCCGCGCTCGCGCAGGGCTTCGACAGCCGGGCGTATGATCGTGTCATCCTCATCGCCGGCTATGCCGTGGTCGCCGCAGTGGGGGTTCAGTCCGAGCACGGCGATGCGCGGACGCTCGCAGCGGAAGTCGCGGCGCAGCGACCCCGCGAAACGTTCTATGGTGTCAGTGACCGACGCTGCCGTGATGTGCTCCGCTATTTTGGACACCGGCAAGTGCGTGGTCACGAGGGCAACGCGCAGCATCTCGTTGAAAAGCACCATCAGCGCCTTGCCGCCGTCAGCGTCATCTTCGCTGCGGAACCTCGCCTCGAGGTATTCCGTGTGTCCCGGGAAATCGAACCCTTCGCCGTGGATGGTATTCTTGTCTATCGGAGCTGTGACGAGCGCGTCAATCTCGCCAGCCTCGAGAGCGTCGCACGCGGCCTCGAGGGCGAGCAGCGCGGCACGTCCGGCGGCCTCGTCAGCCACACCCGGGGTGGCCTTGACATCCTCCGTCATCACGTCCACCAGGTTAACCGCATTGTCCGAAGCCTCAGCGGCAGAAGCCACACGGCGCACGCGCAGCTCCTCGCAGCCCAACGCCTTGCGGTAGAATGCCATGGCCTTGTCCGACCCGAAAATAACCGGGGTAAACAGTTCAGGCATCTGCTCATCGTCGAGAGCCTTGATTATGACCTCATAACCAATGCCGTTCATGTCGCCGTGGGTGATACCGACTCTAATATGTCTGGACATAACTGTATCGTATTGTGAACTGCAAAGTTAATAAAAAAATCCGACACCCCGGACATTCGCCCCGCCGCTTACACCGCTTACACCGCTCATTATCCGCATTCAGAAGAATCTGCGCAACTGATATGCAGTCGCATTGGGCGGCAAAGCTATTATAGCCATAATGGCCGTTATGGCTATCGGAAAATGGAAATAGAAAGCAGAAGCACAGCAGGGACACGGCGCATAAAAAGGAGGGGTGCGCCTTCACGGCGCACCCCAGAGATGATACGGTTCGTGTGTTTACCCGTCAGATGCGGACTTTCACTGTCTTTACAGTGCCGTTCTGTGTAGTGCGTACCACGTAGATACCGTCGGCAAGACCGCTGATGCTGGCTTCGCCGCTGACAGTGCGGGTGTTTGCTACGCTGATGCCAGAGATAGTGTATACCTCTACTGCTGCGTCGGCTGCGTTTACGGTAATCGAGCCTGCGCCTGTGCGTACGATGACAGCTGTGTCGCTTTCGTCTACCAACTCAACGCCTGTTGAGCCGTTGCTGTAATGCAAGATGAACTGCTCGGTCTCGACACCAGCGGCGTTCTTGAACAAACCGGCGGGTATGATCATGTAGTAGTCGGTGTAGTCGGCAAGTGTCACGGACACTGTGTAATAGTCCATGTCAGCAGGCCAGATGCGCGGGCTGCGCTTGGATGTTGTGAGCGACCATTCCTCGAAGTCATATCCGAGAGCGTCTGTGCCGGTGACAGTACCGTCATCGCTCATTGTGCCTTTCAGGAATTTCGCGCCTGAGAGCTTGCTGCGCACTGCGGTCACGTCCTCGTCAAAATTGAGCGTAACGCCGTCGAAGGTGCGGATAGTAGCGTCGTTTTCGGGGTTGAACGATGTGGGTTCAAAAGAAGGAAGTTCCACATAGCTGCCCACATAGTGGAGCACGCGGCGCTCGTTGACCTTGCCCGTGTTGTCAGCCACGATGCCGGCGGGGATTGTGATGTAATATTCAGTGCCATCGGCGAGGTTGAGAGGCTGCACTGCTCCGTTTGCTGTGCGCGGAGTGAGGGTGAGGCTCGAGGCTGTTCCTGCCAGCGAAGCTGTCCAGTGGTCAACAGCGACGATGTCGCCTACGGGGACACCGGCTGCGAGCGGGCCTGCCTGTACGGTTATCGCGGGCTGTTCGCTCTGTACGGTGTATGTCGCGGAACTGTCAGCGGCAAAGTTCATCTGGATGTATGTCAAGGATTCAACAGTGTTGCCGTCTGCCGGGGTTATGGTCTCGACAGCTGCGTAACCGGGAAGGTCCTCGATGATGCGTGACGAGGTGAACACGTCTGTCCAACTGCCGGTGTAGTTACTCTTGCAGCCGGCGGGGACGTGGAGCTTGCAGGTCGAAGGCACGTTGTAGAACGGTGACTCGTATTCCTCATACCAGTCTTCGAGCGTCGGAGCTGTCGAAGCGTAAGAGTTGACTGTAGTCAAGGCTGTGCAGCCTAAGAATACGCGGATGTCCATGTATGTCAGCGACGAGGGGAGCGTCACAGTGGAGAGAGCCGGGCTGCTGGCAAACACAGCCTCGGGGAGCATCACCACGCCTTCGGGAACAGTGAATGAGGTAAGTCCCGTGCCGGCAAAAGACTGCTCGCCAAGGAATACGACTGTTGAGGGCATGTTGATTTCTGTGAGCGATGCCGCCTGGCAGAAGGAGAACTCGTCAAATGCGCGGAAACCTTCGGGCAGCGTCACCTTGGTCACGTTTGAGTTCCAGAATGCGCCGCCGGCAATGCCCACGCAAGCGTTGTCCACAGTCACTACGGTATTGGCGCAAGCCATGGGGTAGAGATAGAGGAGACGCTTGTCAGCAGAATAGATACATTCGCCCACCTTCGTAAAATTAGTGTTGCCGGGAGCTACGGAAAATGATGTTATCGGGCATCTTACAAATGCGCCGGAACCTATGTTGGCGAGGTCGCGCGGCAATGTGATTTCACCGGCCAGGCCGCTGTCGAGGAAGCACTCGTCGCCGATAGAGGTGACGGTGGCAGGGATGGCAATCGACGTGAGCGCCTTTGTGCCGTTGAATGTGCCGGCTTTCAGCTCCGTGAGGTCGGCTGGGAGTGTCACAGAGGCCAGCTTGTTGCAGAACAGGAATGCCTTTGCGCCGAGGTCTGTCACACTGGCGGGTATGGAGACCGACGTGAGTCCGCTCTTGTAGAAGCAAGACGTGCCAATCGTAGTGAGGGTCGAGGGAAGAGAGATAGAAGTCAACGACGTGCAGGTGAAGAAGCAGCTGCCGCCGATTGAGGTCACGCCTTCGGGAATGGCTATCGTGGGGAAAGTAGCTCCGTAGAAAGCGTTGTCGCCGATTGTTGTCAGCTGGCTGCCCTCGTCAAATGTCACGCTGGCGAGCTTGTTGCAGCTGCGGAACGCGCCTTTGTCAAGGGTTTTGACAGTCGCCGGGATGTTGACGCTGGTGATTTTAGACCAGTAGAACGCATCCTCGTCAATAGACACGAGGGTGTACTCTGTGCCGTCGTTTGTGACCTTGCTGGTCAGCGTCAGGGCGCCGGTGCAGTCTGATGTTGCATCGGTGATGCCCACTGTGTTGTTTTCCTTCACCGTATAGACTACGCCGTTCTGTGTGAACGTCTCGCCTACGGCAAATGCGCTGCACGTCGTGAACAGTGCGAGCGACAAAGTGAGTAATTGATGTTTCATTACAAATTGGTCTTAGTGTGAATGGTATTATTCGCAAAGTTAGCCAAAATGCGCGAAACACAAAATAAAAAGGGCGGATTTATTGCTGATTTTTCAATCGGCACTGATTCCCATTGCTGTTGCGACATCAGCAGCAATGGCGGATTTCAGGCTGTCGAGCGAGTCGAAACGCTTCTCGGCGCGTATGCGCTTTACAAGTGACAGCTGCAGCTGCCGGCCGTACAGGTCGCCGCCCTCATAGGCGATTATGTGGGCTTCGGGAACGATTTTGCCGTCGGCCTCGACTGTCGGCCTGCGACCGATGTTGACGACAGCGGGGTGAGCCTTGCCGTCAGGGAGGCCGCTTGCCACGGCAGCATACACTCCAGCCAGCGGCAACGCCTTCACTGCCGGCAGCGAGATGTTGGCGGTAGGGAAACCGAGGGCGGTGCCGATATGCCGCCCGTGCATCACCTCGCCGGCGAGAGTGTAGCGGTAGCCGAGCATCTCATTGGCAGCGGCGATGTCGCCTTCGGCGAGGGCGCGGCGGATTGCCGACGAACTGATGCCTGGCAGCTCCGGGGCCTGTATCATCGCAATGCCAAGGTCCTCGCCCAATTTGAGGAACGATGGACGCTCTAAGCCGCGACCGTCGCTGCCGAATGTGTTGTCATACCCCACCACCATGCAGCCCATGGCGTACTCGTCGCGCAGCCGCAGCATCCACTGCCTCGCAGTCAGTGCGCACAGGTCGCGGTCAAAGGTCATCATCACCGTCTCTATGCCGGTGCGGCACAGGGCTTCGCGCTTTTCCTCGGCAGTCATCAGCATCTGCGGGACTCTGTCCGGCGCAACGACCTCTAAGGGGTGGTTGGAAAAGGTCATCAACAGAGGGGAAAGACCACGCGCGGCGCCCTCGCGAGCGAGAGTGCCGATGACCGCGAGATGCCCGCGGTGCACACCGTCGAAAGTGCCGACAGTGACGATGCGGCGCGTCATCTTGAGCCGCGCTTGATTAGCTGGATGGCCGCGAGCATGTCCGTCTCCTTGTCATACCCGACCTGCAACGCACGCAGTCCGGCAAGCCGGGCGGCAGCCACGTTCATGGGCGCGTCGTCGAGCATCGCAGTGCGCGAGGGTGTAAGCCCGTAGCGCTGGCACAAGCGGGCAAATATCTCGGGGTCGGGCTTGCACATACCCTCTTCAAAGGAGCATACTATGCCGTCGAAATAGTCGTTGATAGTCAGCCCCTCGCGCTTGAACGCCTGGTTTATCCACGAGTTGTACATGACCGGGTTGGTATTGCTGAGGGCAAACAGGCGGAAGCCCTGCCGACGGAGCATGCGCAGAGCCGTAAGACGTTCTGCCGGTAAGTCTACGAGAAACTTGTTGAACGCCGTCTGTATCTGGAAATCAGACACTTCGCGTCCGCCGATGATTAAGCGGATACAGTCGTAGAACGCAGCGGCGGTCATCTTGCCAGTCTCCATTTCGAGGAATGGCCCGCGCTGAACATACGGGTCGAGCATTTCCTCTGCCTGCTCGAGCCCGAGCTCGGCAAGAGCCTCCACCGCAGCGTCACGGTCCAGGTCAATTATTACACCGCCGAGGTCGAAGACGATGCTGTCTATATTGTTGATGCACGAAGTTCTCATAGTAACGGATTTTGTTGCAAAATTAGTCAGACTGCGGCTCATGAACAAAATTTGTTCTTTGCTGTGTTTCTTTATTAGGGAATTTTTTGAATAAAAGAGGGGATTTTGCTACTTTTGCGCCTGAAATATCTGAGTGTACGCGATGAGAACAATAGCCATAGCAATATTGCCCCTTGCCGTATGCGCTTCATGCGGAGGCTCCGGTGGCGGCAGCGCAGACAGCGACACCGTCATTGAAGTGGAAACGAGGATGGTGATGCCCAACGCTCCCATGCCCGAGCAACAGGACACCATTGCCGTTCCGCGCCAAGCCCCGGCATCGCCTCCGGCAGCTGAAGCGCCGAAGAAACGGGACAAAGCCCCAGCCGCCGCGCCGCCGCCGGCGGCGGCGGAAACGCCTCCGCAAGCCGTGCCCGCGGACAGCACCGCGCATTAACCGCGCTGCTGCGGAACATTTCACGCCCTGACGGCATTAATACAACAGACATACACTATATTGACCAACGATAAACAGGACAAGACATGTCACACATCAAATCAATCGGAATACTCACCTCCGGCGGCGACGCGCCGGGAATGAACGCGGCGATACGCGCCGTCACACGCAGCGCAATCTACTCCGGCTTCCGCGTCTTCGGCATCTACCGTGGCTACCGAGGACTGATAACTGACGAAATCGAGGAGTTCTCCACACAGAACGTCAGCAACATCATACAGCGCGGCGGCACTATCCTCAAGACTGCCCGCTGCAAGGAGTTCGAGACCGTCGAGGGGCGGCAGTGCGCATACGACGTGCTGCGCCGCCACGAAATCGACGCGCTGGTGGTAATCGGCGGCGACGGCTCGCTCACTGGCGCACGAATATTCGGCAACGAATACCAGCTGCCGATAATCGGACTGCCCGGCACTATCGACAATGACCTGTACGGCACGGACTCGACCATCGGCTACGACACGGCGTTGAACACCATAATCGAGTGCGTTGACAAGATACGTGACACCGCCACGAGCCACGAGCGGCTGTTCTTCATCGAGGTCATGGGACGCGATGCCGGCTTCCTCGCCCTGAACGGCGCGATCGCCTCCGGCGCAGAAGCCGCTATTATCCCCGAGATCTCGACACAGGCCGACCAGCTTGCCGAGCTGATACAGAACGGATTCCGCAAATCCAAGAACTCATCGATAGTCCTCGTGGCGGAATCTCCTATCACCGGCGGCGCAATGGGTCTGGCAGAGCGCGTCAAGAACGAGTTCCCAGGCTACGAAGTGCGCGTCACCATACTCGGACACCTGCAGCGCGGAGGCTCGCCCTCGGCTTACGACCGCATAATTGCGTCGCGCATGGGCGCAGCGGCCGTGGACGCTCTGCTCGACGACCAGCGCAACGTGATGATAGGCATCAAAAACGACGAGATAGTCTACGTGCCGTTCACCAAGGCCATCAAAAACGACAAGCCCATCAACCGCGAGCTGCTCAACACGCTGCGCCGCCTCTCGATCTGACGCACCGTTCTTGGGACATACAAAATGAGCGCAACCGGCTGTCGGCTGCGCTCCTTTTATGTTGGCGTATCGTCGGTGCATTTACATCATGACCTTGCGGGTCGAAGAGCCGGCGCGGACAATATAGATGCCGCGCGGCAGAGCCACGGCGCAGCTGCCGGTGCCGCTGTACGCCTCGCGGCCGTCTGCGCTCCATACCGTCACAGCCGTGCCGTCAGCACACTCGACGCGCAACTCGCCGCCAACGCAGCTCACGCTGAACTCCTCGCCGCCGTCAGCAACCTCCTCCACGCCGGAATATTCATGGTAGACGATGTGGTCAAACCTGTTCCATGGAGTGGTACTCTGGTAGTCCTGTACAGGTCCCACAGACAGCGTTGCATTACGGTACACCTCTGGGCTAAAAGGCATGTTTTCTGTACACACAGGAGGTGTCTGCGCCGCACAGTAAACTTCTGTAATAGCAGGAGCGTTGCTGCCAAGCCAAAAAGCCTTCGCCCCTATTTTTTTCAGCGACCACGACAGCCATATAGAGTGAATATATCGATGGTTTGTAGACTCATAAAAAGCCATGTCCCCGACCTCTTCAACACTATCCGGCAAACGAATTCCTTCCTCTCGGAAGATTGCACCTTCAAATGCACTTGCTCCGATTTTCTTGAGTTTAGGGAAGGCTTTAAATATGGTTAGATAAAAACTGGCGTTATAGAAGGCGCTTCCCTGAATTTCCTCAACATTGTCACAGCCTGTAATGCTTTCGATGTAATTCCCTTTAAAAACGCCTTCGGGCAGTATTGTCATAGACTTAGAATATGTTATTTCCCGATTTACATACTCCTTTCCTCCGCTGAACGCATATTTTCCAATCTGGACAACATTGTCACTTAGAGCAATTTTCTTCAATCCCAGACAACCCGCAAACGCATTGTCGCCGATTGAGACAACGGACTCGGGCAACTCAAAAGATTTCATATTCCAACAATTATAAAACGACATCTTTCCAATTGAGCTGGTTGTCTTAGGCAAACCTGCTAGCTCCGTGATATTCAGATTTTTAAACACCGCATAATCCCCTATCGTCTCTAAGGTCGGAGGATATTCCCAAGATTCTTTAGCCTGGGGGACACACAGGAGAGTTTTCATTTCTTTGTCGTAAAGACAACCGTCAAACGCACTGTAATTCGCATTCCCATCCTCCACAAAAACAGTTGTCAAATTACGGCAATCCAATGCAAGCACGTGTTCGTTAATTTTGCCAACGTTTGCAGACAGAGTTATGCTGACAAGAGAATGAGGCAATTTGCCGGAGCCGTAATCATAGATCCAACTATGGTTATAGTCGACATCACCGAAATCAAGGTCCCCGCACAGGGTGATTGAACGTATATACGATGATGATATCGCGCCGCCTGTCAATTTAGTTACGCTGGCAGGTATCACAAGACGACCTACTGTTGCATCCAAAAAAGCATTGTATTCTATGGTAATGACACCTTCAGGGAGATTTACCACTGATGCACGTGCATCTTTGCAACTATACTCGCCTATTATTTTCAGTTCTTTAGGAAATTCATTCAATGCCATGGTCCGCATCTTAGGTAGCAACAGCATCCGCGTGCCGTCATACGTGTACAACACCCCATCAACTGACTTGAACCCGTTTTGGGCGTTTGCCGCATCTGCTTCTTCACTTGTCACAGTGACACTTGCAAGAGCGTTCCCTCGCTTCATGAAGTTGAGATTCTGCTCGTTGTTGACAACCGTACTAGGGATAACCAATGTCTTCGTTTTACGGAAAGGTTCGTAGCTTGACCAATCGTAGTCATTTGAAAAATCAGAACGCTCCAGATATTTAAACCCCGTCACCGTGTATGTCTTGCCCTCATATTCGACATGGGGCTTCAGTGTCAAAGTCTCCGGACTAAGGTATGCTTCGCCACAATAAAGAGCCTCGTCTCCGACAAGGCAATACCACAGACCGTCAATCGATGCCAACACTTTGTCTGAAGCAAATGTTGGCAAAATGGAGAGCATCGTCACCAGTATCGCAATGATTTTCTGTTTCATATTTGTGTTGTTTTTGGTTGAGTCATTATATTATACAGAGGCGTATAGGAGGAGAGTGTATGCTCTCCCCCATACGCCGTTGCCGTGTCAGCGTTCTATCCAGCCGTTGCCGCCCTTTATCCAAAAGCCCGGCTGCGAGTTTCCTTCAGTCGGCGCGGTTGTGTTCAACACGACGTCTCCCGATTCCCAGCTGCCAGTTGTCGGCTTTGCCGGGGCTTGGCATGTCACGTTGTCATCACGGAACTCAATCGCAGACAATCCAGGGGCTGCGGACACGAACTCCGGATGTTCTGTCTCCTTGTCATAACTACGGATGTCAGATTTTACCACAGCGGCATCATCTCCAAGTTCCTTCCAAAGATGTCCTTCCACTGAATAATAGTTGTCATGCAGGAATCTTGCGCCGCATACAGGTATCTTTGCTTCCTTGTATGAAGTGTCGTTGCCGACCTTTTCTCTACGTATTACCCGAAGTGTGTACGGCTTCTGCTTGCCGTTCCAGCGAAGGCTGAACAGGTTGCCGCATTTCTCGTTTGATGCAGACAAGTACGGTGTCTTGCCCCCAAAGTTGAGCTTGAAAATTTCGCTGACAAGCCCCCGTGCTTCATCAATTATGGCGTATGCGTAGAAATCGCACGACTTAGCCAAAACCGGCGACACAGCGCGGAAATTAATTTGAGAAGGCAATGTTGTGGCATTTGCAATGTGCGTATTTGGCATTGCCGTTATCGCGACTGACGGCAATGAACTGAATTTTTCGGATCGTTTCAGCTCAAGATTTCTGTGGATGAATGCGTGGTCAGACAGGAAGTAGCTGTGGACGTTGAACGTCTTGAACGGCAGGACAGCTTCCTCCTCACCAGTTGCAGACACATTCTGCGTGGCGAGCATTATCCCGGTCGGTTGCATCGACAATCCGTCGTTGTTGACGGTTACGCGGCTGTTGCGGCTCATTTCGATGTTGTACGGCGCAACACCCTTCCGGGTCTTCAGAAGCATATCGTATTCACAAATCTCGGCTATTGGAGTTCTGCCCCCAGTATTGTAGCACACGAACTTGTTGCCTGACAATTCAACATCTCCGAATGTGCCGTTTTCCTCAGACTCCTCGTCCATTGCATGTATGACAATATTCGGCACACGCCCCTTCTCCAAATAGTTGTTGCAGATGCGCATCGAAGACCAGCGGATGTTCATCTGCATGCCAAGCTCGCAGTGGTTGTCTGCAAACTCAAAAGAGGAGCAGTGCTTTATGTCTATGTCGCTGTGGATGATGTTGGCGCGTATCGTTCCGCCGAAGCAGTCGCGCATCGACAATGCCTTGTATAGACGCTTCCCGTCGCGCTCGCCCTTGTCGATGTGGTTACCCTCTATTATGGCAGCATCGCCGCAACCGACCATGTCTATGAGGTATGGCAGCTCCTGTTGTTCAGAAATCTTTTCCATCACCTTAGGCTTGAAATCATTTTGCATGATGCATCTGTATATCGTCTTGGCATCGTTGTACTCCCGAGTCCACTTTATAGCGCGGCAGAAGTTCTCCCACACGACATGGCGGAAAGTGAAACCTCCGGCAACGAGGCAGCAGACTGTCCCCTGCGCTATATCCGCACAATTTCCTGCCTTGACATCATCAGTCATCATGTCCTTGTTGACATTGATGAAATATATGTGGTCTATTGAACCGTCGGGGGGCGCAAACGGTATGTGGGCATTGGCAGACGGTGCATCCTTGGTGTTGACTGCTACCATTACAGGACGGACGACACCATCTATTGAATACTTTGAAAAATCAGGAGGTAATTCACTGACCTCTCCTGTATTGACATCTTTGCATTTCCAAAACGAGGGTACGATAAACGATGCACGCCCCCACTTGTTCACCATCACAGAATCCGGCATTACCACTTCATCTTCGCCAGTTTTCACATTGTATTGGGTATATTTCGTGCGGGTGGCGCTGTCGCCGATGAGGTTGATGCCGTGGCGCAAACGGATGGTGTGCGACACAAGGTATATGCCGGCTGGCAGGAACACCTCGCCAGACATCTTCATCTCAACTGCCTTGTTTATCGCCACGGAACAATCGTGGGGAGCAGCGGCACCGTAACTCTGCGTGCCGGCTACTGCGTCAAACCACTGCGGATAGGCACGGTCGATGTGCCAGTAGCCGCTTGCGGTGACGGTGTCCCCGAAAATCTGCGTAATGGGTGCTTCTACCGACGTGAAGTTGCCGACAAGCTTTAGAGGCCGTTCCGAGCCTCCGCTTAATGCTCCGGCTATCATTCCTCCCTCGAACACCAGCGACACTCCGCTGGCTATCGAAATTGTTTCCACTTCGGCTGCTGCCCTAATTGTGTTTTGGATAATAAACGTCGTGTCCGTACACGTTTCCAGCTGACTTAAACTCGTCAGCACTTTTCTTGATTTTACAATAGTCATATAATTAAAAATTAAGAGGTTATATACTTTGGAACTGTTCTGGCTTTCGCTTATCTCGGCATCTGTATTAAACCCGGGAGATGTCGTAATAGTGCGAATAGCAGGTTCAATTCCTTTTATGGCGCAAATATACTGTTTTTTTCATTGCCTCCAAACATTTCCGCCAATATTCTTGCAATAAAATCACAACACACTGCAACTCAATGCATTGCAAAGGAGAAACAGAGACAATAAATCAGTTGGTGCGGTATGCCCAGCCGAGTTTGCGGCGGAGGGTTTCGGCGAAGTTGCTGCCCGGGCGCACCAGCACGTTCAGGCGGAAGGGGGCACGGCTTATCTCGACGGTGCTGTCTGCAGGGAGGGTGAAGGAGCGGCCATCTACACTGACGCGGTAACGGCCTACGCGAGTGCGCGTGCGAGCTGTCAGCCGGGAATTGCCGCTCACAACGAGGGGGCGCAATGTCAGCGAGTGGGGAGCGACGGGGGTTATCAACAGCGCGTCAAGCCCAGGCTGCATCAGCGGCCCGCCAGCGGACATGTTGTAGCCTGTAGAGCCGGTGGCTGTCGAGAAGATGAGCCCATCGCCGCTGTATTCGGCGAGGAAGTCGCCGTCAATCCATGTGCTGACGCTTATCATCGACGAGGTGTCGTCTTTCAGCACCGCCACCTCGTTGAGGGCGTTAAGTGTCGCCGGGACATCGAGCAGCGCATCATCGACACGGACAGTCAGCATTGACCGTTGCTCTACGCAGAGCGTGCGGTCACGCAACGCTGTTGCCACCTCGTCCATGTCATCGACGGCAAAATGAGCCAGATAGCCGAGGTGGCCGGTGTTTATGCCGATTATGGGTATTCCGGTGTCGCCGACCCACGCAGCGGCATGGAGGAAAGTGCCGTCGCCGCCTATGCTCACCACGGCCTCTGCTGAGGGAATCAATGAGGAGGCTTTGCGAGAGCCTGCCGGGAAGTCGATGCCGGTCGCGTGCAGGTAATCGTAGAAGTCGGCATGGATGTCAAGGGTGAAGCCGGAGTCGGCCAACAGGCGCAGTATGCGCGACAACAGCCGCAGATGCCCTTGCTGGTACCTGTTTCCGCAGATTGCTATGTGTCGCGCAGTGCCGGGCATGGGATTATACGTTCAGGTACGCTTGCAGGGCTGCCAACCGCTCCTGCAGGGCAGTCGGCGATTCGGGCGAGCCGTAGGCCTCGACCACGCGAAAACCATACCGCTCGAGACTGCGTATGGCTGCTTCGGGATCACGGCGGTTGATGCGCAAGGACACCTGCATCTCGCCGCCGGCATCTGCGGGCTGCGAGACGTTGATATTCAGCGGAGTTGCATCCACGTCCTCGACCGCGTGGGCAATCATCGAGGCGGAGTAGTCGGCAGGTGCGCACTCCAGCATCACAGTCGAGCACTCGCCGCGCATCGTGATGCCGGAGGCCAATGCCGTCAGCAGCGAGGTGCAGTCTATCGTGCCGAGTTCCGTGCCGTCCTGCCGTACCGACAGGGTATGCGTCGGGCTTTCGGCGAGAGCTGGTATCAAGTCATAGACAGACGTGTCTCCGCTCACCTGCGGAGCTTGCGCAGCCGCCGTCGAGCCGGTGATGTCGTGTGATATGATGTCCTTTGCGGTCATTATTTATATGTGTTGTAGCGGCGGTTTCGGATATTTTTCCTACTTTTGCATTCCCAAGGGGCGATGCCCGACCGTTGGTTTCACGCCCCAAAGGTACAAAAATTGCGCCGAATAACCGCACATCCGGGCAATTCTTGTTTGTTTAACTTTTATCAACCCTGATTTTCAACTGTATATTTGCAGACAGACCATGACACGATTGAGTGTAAACATAAATAAGGTAGCCACCCTGCGCAATGCCCGTGGCGAGAACATCCCTGATGTCATCAAGTTTGCCATAGATTGCGAAAAACTTGGCGCACAGGGAATTACGGTACACCCTCGTCCAGACGAGCGTCATATCCGCCGTGCCGATGTGTACGACCTGGCGAAGGTGGTGACAACGGAGTTCAACATCGAGGGCTATCCTGCAGAGGAGTTCCTCCAGCTGGTCGAGGCAGTTCGCCCGCAGCAGGTGACACTCGTGCCTGACGCGCCGGGCGTGCTGACATCCAACGCTGGCTGGGACGTTGTGGCGAACTTCAAGTTCCTGGTCGAGACCGTTGAGCGGCTGCACCGCATACCGACACGTGTGTCAATATTTGTCGATGCCGACCCGGTGCAGGTGGAGCGTGCCGCACAGGCCGGGGCAGACCGCGTGGAGCTGTACACCAAGCCCTACGCCGATGCTTACGACACCGACCGCGAACATGCCGTGGCACCGTTTGTCGAAGCGTCGAAGGCCGCGCACAACTGCCGCCTGGGCGTGAACGCCGGACATGACCTGAACCTGCGCAACCTCTCCTATTTCCATTCGATGATGCCCTACCTCGATGAGGTGAGCATCGGCCATGCCATAATCTCCGACGCCCTGTACATGGGCATCGGCAACACGATAGCCGCCTACCGCGACCTGTTGAAATAATCATACACAACAACCGAAGACACAACACATTAACCCGACAATATGGAAACAGCACCCGCCGTACAGGATAGCATGTCCCTGTGGTCACTGACCATGGAGGGAGGCTACCTGATGATACCGCTTGCCATACTCCTTGTGGTGAGCATCTACATTTTCGTAGAACGATGCATCGCGATAGGGCGAGCGTCGCGAGAGGACAAGACCTTCATGCAGCGCATACGCGACTATGTGCATGAGGAGGACCTGGCCAGCGCCGAGTCGCTGTGCCGCAAGACTGACACCCCATATTCGCGCCTCATACTGAAGGGGATAACCCGCATCGGCCGACCCATGGGAGATGTCCTTGCCGCCATTGAAAATACCGGCGCGATAGAGGTGGCCGCGCTCAGCCGAGGCTTCACATGGCTTTCTACCACCGCAGCCGGCGCGCCGATGCTCGGTTTCCTCGGCACGGTGACTGGTATGATACAGGCATTCTACGCCCTTGCCGCCGCCGGCCAGAGCGCGAACATCACGGTGCTGAGCAGCGGCATTTACGAGGCTCTTGTCACCACGGTGGCAGGTCTTGTGGTCGGCATCCTCGCGCTGTTTGCCTACAACTACCTGGTGTCGCGTGTCAACCGCGTCATGACGGGCATGGAGGCTAAGACCATGGAGTTCATGGACCTCATCAACGAGCCGGCGCAGTGAGACGCGCCGCGTGCCTCTCCCCCAAAAAGTGTATAACCCATAACACATCCTCGTTTTGGCTCTCAAATCACAATTCAAACCGCTTGAGACATTCTCCATGTCGTCGATGACAGACGTGATATTCCTGCTGCTCATCTTCTTCATGGTGACATCGACCATCATCTTCCCGGCAGCCATTGAGGTGAACCTGCCGGAAAGCACGGAGTCGACGCAGCTCAAGCCTGTCACCGAGGTCTACATAGACTCGCTGAACAACCTGTACCTGGTCGCCGACCGCAACGACTCCATACCGCCAGCCAACACGCCGCAACAGGTGTCAGCCGACGAGCTGATGGCGGCGTTGCGCCTCATACAGCAGCAGGACTCGCTGCGTGCCGTGGCACTGTATGCCGACAAGAGCATCCGCTATGAGAAGGTGGTGGACGTGCTCGACATGGCGGCACGCAACGGACTAAAAATGGTGCTCTCCACACGCGCCTCGCAGACTGTTGACGAGGTTCAGACGCGTGCAGAGGCCGCAGCCGGCATCAACGACAACGGACAGACAGCGAAATAATAACAGACACAACAAGGCTTAGCTATATGAAGCAGGAACAATTTGACCGCGTATTCGCCGGACTGGCCACGGTCATCATGATCGCTCTCGTATTCCTGTGGCTTTTCCTGGGAAGCATCAGCTGGAACAGCCTTGCACTTACGCACACGGCACAGACCAGCCAGCCACCAGAAGAGGAGGAGTTCTTCATCGAGCCGGAAATACTCGAATACAAGGGCGAGGAGGATGCTCCCGAAATTGCAGACCAGCAGGAAGCGCCAGCAGAGCAGGGGGAGCCGGAAAAGGCCGAGACTGAAAGCGACAAGACCATAGTTCGCGGCGAAAACCCGAAGCCCGCGCCGCAACGCGAGAAGCCTGTGACCCAGAAACAGCCCAGCCCCGTCAAGGCTGTCGAGCCGCCGAAGACCGACAAACAGGAGTCAAAGGTGAGCAGCAAGATGGCAAAGGGCTTCTCGGGCAAGAACGGCAAGCCCGACGGCAAAGCCGGCGGCTTCGGCACGGGCGGCACAGGAACGGCAAGCGTCAGGGGCGTGTCGCGCGGGCGACAGATGCTCAGCTGCCCGAAACCGTCAGTGGCGTTGAAAAACAAGGTGACTATCACTGTCACCATCTCCGTGCGCGAGGACGGCACAGTCGCTTCCGCCAAAGCCAGCGGCGGCGCAGAGCGGTATCTGCTCAAGGCCTGCGAGGATGCCGCACGCAAGTCCAAGTGGACACCCAAGGTGGGTGCTGGGACAGTCTCGGGCACGATTACGTTCACAATCACGCCCAAAGTATGATTAACCAACGCGACAGACACCTATGAAGGACTTCTTCTCACTGCTCCGCAGGTTTGCCCTCCCCTACAAGTGGAATGTGCTGCTCAGCATCCTGTTCAACCTGCTGACGGCGTTCCTGACCATCTTCTCGTTTGCGTTCATCATGCCGATATTGAAGATGCTGTTCCGCATCGACACTACGGTCTACCATTATATGGAACTTGGAAGCGGCAACTTCAAGGAGGTGATATTCAACAACTTCTACTATTATGTGCAGACCGTCATCGACAGCAGCGGCGCGTCCGTAGCACTCGCCACGCTCGCCGCGATGCTGGTGGTGATGACGCTGCTCAAGACCGGCGCGTCATATCTGAGCATGTTCTTCATGGTGCCGCTGCGCAACGGCGTGGTGCGCGACATACGCAACCAGATGTACGCCAAGATACTGTCGCTGCCGATAGGCTTTTTCACCGACACGCGCAAGGGCGATGTCATGGCACGCCTTTCGGGCGACGTGCAGGAGGTCGAGGCTTCGGTGATGTCGAGCCTCGACATGCTGTTCAAGAACCCGATACTGATAGTGGTCTATCTGGCGACGATGTTCTTTTTCAGCTGGCAGCTCACTATCTTCGTCCTCATACTGCTTCCTCTGGCCGGGCTTGTCATGGGACGTGTGGGCAAGTCACTGAAACGCAAGTCGCTGCGTGCGCAACAGCTGTGGGGGACAATCCTCTCGACGGCAGAAGAAAGCATCGGCGGGCTGCGTGTCATCAAGGCGTTCAACGCCGAGCGGCACATGGAGCGCAAGTTCACGTCGGAGACACAGTCCTTCTTCTCGATGTCAAACGCCATAGCGCGGCGCAACTCGCTGGCGCACCCGATGAGCGAGTTTCTCGGCACGACGGCGATAGCGATAGTGCTGTGGTTCGGCGGAGCGTTGATACTTTCAGGCGATTCCGCCATTGACGCGCCCACGTTCATCCTCTACATGGTGATATTCTACAGCATCATCAATCCGGCCAAGGACCTGTCGAAGGCGACATATACCATACAGAAGGGCATGGCGGCAATGCAGCGCATCGACGCTATCCTCATGGCAGACAACCCGATCAAAAGCCCGGCGGACGCGGTGCATACCAGCCGCACGGAGGCCCGTCACGTCGGCGTGGAGTTCCGCGACGTATGCTTCAGCTATACTCCTGACCGGCTGGTGCTTGACCACATATCGCTCGAAATCAAGCCTGGCAGCACCGTGGCAATAGTTGGCCAGTCCGGCTCGGGCAAGTCTACGCTCGTAGACCTCGTGCCGCGCTTCTGGGACGTGGATTCGGGCAGTGTGCTCGTGGGAGGCGTGGACGTGCGCCGATACGACGTGACCGACCTGCGAGACCTGATGGGCAACGTCAACCAGGAGGCAATCCTGTTCAACGACACATTCTACAACAACATCACCTTCGGCATGGAGGGGGTGACGCGCGAAATGGTGGAGGAGGCTGCGCGGATAGCCAACGCGCATGATTTCATCATGGCAAGCCCAGAGGGGTACGACACCAACATCGGCGACCGCGGCTGCCGTCTCTCCGGCGGGCAGCGGCAACGCCTCAGCATAGCGCGGGCAATACTCAAGAACCCGCCAGTGCTGATACTCGACGAGGCCACCTCCGCGCTCGACACCGAGAGCGAGCGGCTCGTGCAGGAGGCGCTTGAACGCCTGATGCGCGACCGCACGACCATAGTCATCGCGCACCGCCTCAGCACTATCGTCGGCGCGGACATGATATGCGTCATGGACCAAGGGCGCATCGTGGAGTGCGGCACACACTCGCAGCTGCTCGCCAAGAACGGCCACTACAGGCGGCTTGTGGATATGCAGCAGGTATAACCATTTGACATAAAACACTTTCAAGCAAACCGATATATGTACAACATAGCCATTCTCGCATCCGGCTCCGGCACCAACGCCGAGAACATCGCCAAGACCTTCAACCAGGGCATGCTGCTGCGCGTGCGGCTTGTACTCACCGACCATGCCGACGCGGGCGTGATCGACCGTATGCGTCCGCTCGGTGTAGAGACTCAATATGTCAAGCCCTCCGTATGGCGCAACGAGCCGCAGCAGGTAGTGGACATTCTGAACGCCCACGGCATGGACCTCGTGGTGCTTGCCGGCTTCATGCGCTTCGTCTCGCCGGTGATAGTGGACGCTTTCCCGAAGCGCATCATCAACATACACCCCGCGCTGCTGCCTGCATACGGCGGCAAGGGGATGTGGGGGCATCATGTGCACGAGGCGGTCATCGCCGCCGGAGAAAAGCAGTCGGGCGTGACTGTCCATTACGTGGACGACAAGTATGACCACGGCGAGATAATAATGCAAGACACCGTGGATATAACCCCGGAAGACACACCCCAGACTCTGGAACAGAAGATACACCGTGTGGAATACTCGCTCTACCCTCGCGCCATAGTGGAAGCCCTGCGCCGGCTGGACGACAAGGAAGAGCCGGTTGCTGAAGACAAGCCGTCAGAAGCCAAGCCTTCGGTTGACGAGATGTGGGCGCAGACACTGAAGGTGGACTACGACCCTGCCACCGCAGTCACCCCGCCGCCGATACCGCAACCCGCTGCCGGCCAGGCCGTGCCGCCGAATGCCGGAATCGCGCCGCCACCCTCGCAGATGCAGACTCCGCCGCCGGCCGCCGCTGTTGAACCGATGCCGCAAAGCTATCTGGTCATGGCCATCATCGTCACGCTGCTGTGCAGCTTCATCCCCGGCGTGCTGGCTATAATATTCTCCTCTCGAGTCAGCAGCAGATACTACGCCGGCGACATCGCTGGCGCACGCCGTGCCTCGCGGCTGGCGCAGATATGGATTATAGTCTCCTTCTGCCTCGGGGTACTGAGCGCGACGCTGTATCTGCCGTATATGATTGTAGCCAGCGCATTCGGGGCATGAGCCGCACGGCAATCATCATCGCCGCCGCAGCTATCGCCGCATCAGTGGCCGCCGTATATGCGGCGTTTGACCCCATGCAGGCGCAATGGATGCCCAAATGCCCTGTGTATGCGCTCACCGGGTGGAAATGCGCTGGCTGCGGCAGCCAGCGCATGCTGCACGCGCTGTTGAGCGGCGAGGCGGGCGAGGCATTCCACTGCAACCCGTTCCTGCTGTGCATGATACCCGTAATCGCAGTGCTGCTGCTCGCCGAGGTGTGGAGGCGCAGCCGTCCCAAGCTGTACGCACGGCTGTATTCGCCGGCTGGGATTGCCGTCATACTCACGTCGATTATACTATGGACCGTTGTCCGCAACATTTTCGGGCTGTAGACCCTCCAAGAACAAAAGAGACCTCTCTCTGACTGCTCAACAGATGAAAGCTAAAGGATACCTGTTTGCGGCTCTTGCCGCTGCTACTTACGGCACCAACCCCGCGTTTGCCGTACCGCTGTACGAAGTGGGCATGAACGCCTGCTCCGTGTTGCTGTTCCGCTATGTGCTCGGGCTGCCTATACTCGCGGCTATGATATTCGCGCGAGGGCGCAACCTGCGCCTTCCAAAGGGAAGCCTGTTGCCTGTCGCCACGCTTGGCATACTCATGGGGCTCTCGTCGCTCTCCCTGTTTGAGAGCTACAACTACATGAACTCCGGCATCGCCTCGACACTGCTGTTCATTTACCCCATAATGGTCGCGATAATCATGATGATATTCTACCGCGAGAGATTCAAGGTTGTCACCGCCCTGTGCCTCTTGCTTATGAGCGGCGGCGTGGCGCTGCTCGCCAAAACCTCCGGCGGGGTGAGCCTCAGCACGACTGGCATACTGCTGGTCATGGCATCGGCACTGACATACGCGCTATATATCGTCATCGTCAACGTCAGCAGCAAGGTCAAGGGGATACCCACTACTGTACTGCTGTTCTACCAGCTGCTGTTCGGCAGCCTGGTCTTCGTCATACCCATACTCTGCGGCACAGAACTCACCATGCCGCCGCATTGGCATAACTGGATCAACGTCATCTCGCTTGCCGTGCTGCCGACTGTCGTCTCGCTCACCTGCACAACACTGGCAATACAGTATGTCGGGGCAACGCCAACCGCTATCCTTGGCGCACTCGAGCCAGTGACAGCTGTCGTGCTGAGTGTCGTCATCCTCAACCAGGGCATCAGTGCACGCGAAGTCTACGGAGGGCTGCTGATAGTCATCGCGACCACCCTCGTCATCGCCTCCGGGCCTATCGAGCACCTGTTGCTGCGCGTACGAAAGATGTTTCCGCCCCTTCGCAAGCATCGCAAAGAGGGGTAAAAACACGCATATTACGCTCTGAATAACAAACAGTTAGCACCTTTGTCAACAAGAGGCCGTAAATTATAATGCAAAAAAACTTGAGTTTTATTTGCGCGGCAACAAATAAATGACTAACTTTGCAGCGTAATAAGGGTAATTTATCGTGATACGATAATAGTAAATTCTTCTCAGATAAGATAGTTTTCATTGACAAATGCAATAATTGTTTGTTTTAGGTTTAACACTTGCATCAATCTGTCCCTCGAGGGCAGAGCATGAAAAATTATTGAATTGATTCAGAAGCCGCTCCGTAGTGATACGAGGCGGCTTCTGAATTTTCAGCCACCGCCGCTTCTCCCCAAAATGCGTTTTGGTGCTGTCGGGATTATTTTGTAACTTTGCGGCTGTCAGCTATGGAAAAAATTGAGACCATCCAGGAGCGTCTGTCGCCCGAGCTAGCGGAGATGAACGCTATCATGAGAGCCACGCTTTCCACTCCGAACGAGATGATGAACAGCGTGGTGGAGACGTATCTGCAAGTCAAGGGCAAGCAAATACGCCCTATCCTGGTGATTTTGAGCGCGAAAATGTTCGGCGAGGTGAACGACAAGGTTCTCCATGCCGGAGCTGCTCTCGAAATGCTCCACAACGCTTCGCTCATACATGACGACGTGGTGGACGAGACGGAGCTGCGGCGCGGTCTGCCCACAATCAACAGCCAGTGGGGCAACCAGATAGCTGTCCTAGTAGGCGATTTCTTCGTCTCCAATGCCCTCGCAGCTGGCATCCGGACAGGGCATATCGAGATAATATCCGCCATCTCCGATCTCGGCAAGGAGCTGTCGCTGGGCGAGGTAGACCAGATATGCAACGCGCGTGACCATGTCCTGTCAGAGGAGAAATATTTCGACATGATAGGCAAGAAGACCGCCTCGCTGTTTCTCAACTGCATACGCATGGGCGCGGAGGCCGTGGACGCTCCCGCCGAGGCATACGCCCCGCTGGTGGAATATGCGCGTCTGCTTGGGCTGTGCTTCCAGATCAAGGACGATGTGTTCGACTATTTCGACTCCAAGCAGATAGGCAAGCCCACGGGCAACGACCTGCGCGAAGGGAAAGTGACGCTGCCGCTGCTGCACGCGCTGCGCGTCGCCCCGGCCGAGGAAAGCGGCCGTATGCGCACGCTCCTCGAGGGCGGCACGCCCGACGAGGCGGCGATAGCCGCGCTGCTCGAGTTCGCCAAGCGGCACGGCGGCATAGACTATGCCTTCGCCCGTATGCGCGAGCTGCAGCAGCAGGCCGACGAAATCATACTGAAATATCCCGAATCGCCGTGGCGGCAGTCGCTGCGCGACATTTTCGACTATATCATAAGCCGCGACAAGTAGCGCGGCGCAACCTCCTTCAAAGACGCAACACACTCTTCCGCACCATGCTTTTGCCGTATATGCACGCAGGGATTGTCGAAGCCGGCTGCGACGAGGCCGGCCGGGGATGCCTGTGCGGCCCGGTGGCGTGTGCCGCCGTGGTGCTGCCTGTTGGGTTCGAGTGCGAGGAGCTGAACGACAGCAAGCAGCTGCCGGCGGCAAGCCGCGAGCGGCTGCGCGCCCTCATCGAGGAGAAAGCCGCCGCTTGGGCTGTCGTTATGGTCGATGCCGAGGAGATAGACCGCATAAACATCCTGAATGCGTCGATCACGGGGATGCACCGCGCCGTGGATGCGCTCACGATGCGCCCGCAGCACCTGCTCATCGACGGCAACAAGTTCCGCCCCTATCCGGGCATACCGCACACGACGGTGGTCAAGGGCGACGGCAAGTATATGTCGATAGCCGCCGCGTCGATACTGGCAAAGACACACCGCGACGAGTACATGAGGCACGCTGCGGTGCAATACCCCGGCTACGGCTGGGAGCGCAACATGGGCTACCCCACGCGCCAGCACCGCCTCGCGCTGCAGACGCTCGGCCTCACGCCGCTGCACCGCCGCAGCTTCGGCCCATGCGCACAGGCCTCATTGTTCCCTCCTGAAAGTTTTGACCAATGAGGGAAGTGTGCGAACAGAAAATGCGGTCTACGCGCCGGTGGATTGCGGCAGCGGTTTTCCTGCTGTCGCTGGCACTCTATGCACTCACGGCAGAGCTGACAGCCTCTTACTGGGACTGCCCGGAATATGTGACCACAGCAGCGCGCCTCGAGCCAGGGCATCCGCCAGGCAACCCGGTGTGGATGCTCACAGCCCGGGTTTTCACCATGCTCGCACCGTCTGTTCAGGCTCAGGCATATATGGTCAACCTGATGAGCGGCGTATGTTCCGCCGTCGCCGTCATGCTGCTGTTCCTCACCCTCACGATATTCATACGCCGCCTCGTCGTGCCGCCGGAGCATGGCGGCAAATACACAGCCCGGCAGACGCTGATGATACTCGGCGGCTCGCTGTGCGGCGCGGTCTGCCTCGCCGTCAGCGACACGTTCTGGTTTTCCGCCATCGAGGCTGAGGTATACGCCATGTCGGCTATGCTGACAGCCCTGTCGCTGTGGCTGACATTCCTTTGGGGAGAGAACATGGGCAAGCCGCACGCCTCGCGATACCTCGTGCTGACGGCATACGTCACCGGCCTTGCCGTCGGCGTTCACCAGCTCAACCTGCTGACACTTCCTGTGTCCGCACTCGTGATACTCTTCTACCGCCGCGACAACCTGCGCCCCAGTATGCTCATGCTGGCTATGGCCGCAAGCCTTGTCGCCATTGCCGCCGTCCTTTTCGGCATGATGCCCGCCGCCCTCGCAATGGCCGGCAAGCTGGAGCTGCTCGCCGTCAACACGCTTCACCTGCCCATGCACAGCGGCGTGCTGGCATACGCAGCCGTCACCCTCGCAGTCCTGACAGCCGCCGCAGCCGCCACCAACGGCGAAAAGCGGCGCATACTCTCGCTGACGCTCACCGCCCTCGCCTTGTGGCTCTGCGGTCTGCTGTCATTCGGCGGGAACATCGCCGTCGGCGCGGCGATATGCGCATTGCTTCTCGCACTCGGCGTGCTGTGCCGCCGGCGCATGTCAATGGCCGTATGCAACATTGCCGTATGGTCTGCCGCGATGCTGTTCCTGGGATACTGCTCATATTCGCTGATCATGATACGCGGCGCAGCCTCACCGCCGATGAACCAAGGCGCGCCGGGCAACATCTTCGCCCTGCAGTCATACATCCACCGCGACCAGTACGGCAGCGACCCTCTGCTCTACGGTCCTACGCCCTACAGCAAGCCGCTCTATGTGGAGGACATGGCGAAAGACTCCGTGACCGGGCGCATGACGGCTTCATACACGCGACCGTTCCGCTATGGCGGCAAGACCGCATACCACCCCATACCCGACTCGACCGGGCGCATGCAGTATTCGGGAATGCTCGCAGGACAGAAGATGCGCTACGCGCCGGAACTGAATATGTGGTTTCCGCGCATATACAGCACCGACCCCGACGACATCGAGGCATACGGCGGCTGGGCGGGAATGACCCGCGAGAATATGGACACCGTCGAGGTGTCATACGCCGTGGATTCTGCCGGCAACGCCGTCGGCAAATACGACAACCTGACCGGGAAGCGCGTCAAGGAGACCGGGCTGCGCCCCACATACTGGCAGAACCTCGCCATGTTAGGCGGCTACCAGATGAGCTACATGTATTTCCGTTACCTGCTCTGGAATTTCGTGGGGCGGCAGAATGAGGTGTACGCGCAGGGCGAGTCCGACGCCGGCAACTTCATCACCGGCATTGCCCCCATAGACGAGCTTATGCTCGGCGACATCAGCAAGATGCCTGACGACATCGGCCGGGGCAACCCTGGGCATCACGCCTACTGGCTGCTGCCGCTGCTGCTGGGCATCGCGGGCATCGCTTGCCAATTCGCGCGAAGCCGCCGGCAGTTTGCCGTCACCATGCTGCTGTTCATACTCACGGGCGTGGCAATAGTCGTCTACCTGAACCAGACTCCCGGACAGCCGCGTGAGCGCGACTACTCGTTTGTCGGCTCGTTCTATGCCTGGTGCATCTGGATAGGCATCGGCGCAACGTCGCTTATCGAGGCTGCTTTCTCCGCTTGGGACAAACGACGCTGGCGTGCCGTCAGCCGTCCGCTCGCAGCGGCATTGGCTCTGGCAGTCATCGCAACGCCAGTCATAATGCTCGCCGAAAACCTCCCGGACCACAACCGTTCAGGGCGCACCATAACCCGCGACATAGCCCTCAACATCGTCAACCCGCTGCCGAAGGACGCTATCATGTTCATTAACGGCGACAACTATACATTCCCACTATGGTACATTCAGGAGACCGAGGGGGTACGCACTGACATACGCACTGTCAACCTTGCATACATTGCCCAGCCATGGTACATCGCCCAGCTCGCCATGCCCACAGACGGCGGCAAGCCGGTGAAACTCTCCATACCTGCGGAAAAACTTAACGCCGTGGCTATGCAGGCGTACAACACCGTTGACATCGGCAGCGGCACGGCCGACGCCCGCGATGCCCTGCACCGCCTCTTCCGCGAGAAGCCCACGCCCGGCAAACGCCTCTGCATCGCCGCCGACAGCCTGCGGTTCGCAATCCCCGGAGCGGCGGACTCAGTAACCGTTGACCTGCGCAGCGTCGCCGGAGGACGCAGCAGCCTGCGCCTGAAGAAACTGATGATACTCGACATCATCGCCAACAACGCCGGCATACGCCCGGTGTGCTGGATTGCCGCGCTCGGCGATGACGACAAAGCCGGGCTGGCTGCATACACCCACCGCGAAGGGCTGTCCCGCATACTCGGCGTAACCGACGAATACACCTCCGCGTCCCGCACCGCAGACATCATCATCAACCGCTTCAACGACTGCGGCGTGAGCAGCGCACATTATGTCGACGTACCTGGAAGAATGCAGGTAAACGTAATCCGCCACCTCATGGCAAGCACCGCCTTGCATCTGCTCGACCGAGACTCATTGCCCTCCGACCGCGAGAGGGCTCTGCGGCTGGCACAACTGTCACGCAAATGGTTTCCAAGCGAGATCGTGCCTCACGCCTCAAACATCACCGGCGGCGTGACTTACTCCAACGGCGGAGAACTGGCCCGGATATACCTGCGGCTGTGGAAACTGACCGGCAACGACACATACCGCCGTGAAGCGACGCAACTGGCATACGCCGAGCTGGAACGCTGTGCCGCTTACAGCCGCTACCTCTCCGCCCTGTCGCCGCGTTACCGCCGCTATACCAAGGCCACAACGCGCCTGGCTCGCAACACCCTCTACGAGTCTGTGCAGACACTCATGGATCTGGGTGTGGACTCACTGCAGATAGTCAATTCTCCCATATTGCGCGGCATCGACATACAGCGTCACCGCGACATCTGGATGAAGACCCTCGAAAAGCAACAGTAACGGCATCCGAACCGCCTGTTTCACGGCACGCCGCAGCTCTTAAAAATGTGTTTTACAACATACCGCCAGCTGTAAATCCGCATAATGCGCAAAAATCATTTTGCCATACGGTCATTCTTGGCAGAGCCATTTTCCACACACGACTGGCAAAAAGCAAGACCTCGAGGCATCCACGACACATCAGCAATATGCATATATCAGCAATTTGCATTCAGACGGACTTTTTCTGCCTGTATACGCAAAAACATCTATAACAGCCCCCACAAACACCAATCCGCATATTTTAATGCGATTATTTTGTATATAGCGAACTATTTTCCTAACTTTGCACACCAAGATCAGGGTGTTTCTCTGTCTTACTATTATTAATACTTATTCTATGCGCCATTTTACCCTATCCGGACTGACCTTATCAGTCGCACTCGCGTTGAGTCTGACGGCAACGGCCCAGACACGCGGCGTAAACAGCGGAGTGGCAGTGCCGAGACCCGTTCCGGCCGCCTCTACATCGCTGCCTAAAACCAATCCCAACGGGCAACGTGTCACTTCAAACGTGTTCTGCATCGGGCAGCGTCCCAGCGGACAGCTGTTTGACGCTGACGCTGCCACTGCCCCCAAAGCACAAAAAGCTCCCGCGAAAATCCTCGGCGACGGCACGACCATCTACGGCTCGCTCGTGTATGCCGACTACTGGGACGGCACCAACAGCTACGGCATCTGGTCGTTCCCGGCTTCGCAGTATGTTGCGCCCACCCAGGTGGTCAACTTCCCCTATTTCGCCAACGGCGGCGGCTGCCTCGTAGGCAACACGTACTACTACTCCGACTATGTGTATGACGCTTCGATGGGCTACACTTTCACCACATTCTGCTGGTACAACTTCACCACGCAGGAGTTCAACAAGATCACGCGCACGTTCCTGGATGCCAGCTTCGACCAGAGCCAGATAACGCACGACATGGCTTACGACCCCACGACTGGCCAGATTTTCGTAATCTCATACCTCAAGAAAGAGGTTGTCGAGGGAGCTCTCGCCAAATTCGTCCCAGCCATCTCGACCATCGACCCGGTGACTGCAATGGTAACGCCTATCGCCGAAACCCCGCAGATGGCCGCAATAGCCATCAACCAGGCCGGCGAGCTCTATGGTGTCTCAATGGGCGCTGACTCCAAGCTCTATCGCATCAACAAGACAAGCGGCGAGTGCACGGAAATCGGCCCGACAGGACTTATCCCCGACTATGTGCAGTCCGCCACATTTGACCCGATCACCGATAAGATGTACTGGGCAGCCACGCTCTCCAACCTCAAGACAGGCCTCTATGAGGTGAACGTCAACACAGGCGAGGCAATGAAGATAACTGACTTCGACCACCAGGAGGAGTTCACCGGCATCTACATCCCCGAGCCCGAGGTTGAATCAGCAGCCCCGGCCAAGGCCGAGAACATCACCTATTCGTTCCCCGACGGCGCACTCTCCGGAACAGTCTCCGTGACTGCCCCGACAAAGACATACAACGGCAACGCGCTCAACGGCAACGTTGACATGGCGCTCTCGATCGACGGCAAGGAAGTCCTCGCCAAGAGCGTCGCCCCCGGCGCAACCATGACACACGATGCCGCCCTCACCGAGGGCATCCACTCGTTCACCGTCACCGTATCGAACTCCGTTGGCGCTGGTCCGCGCACCGGTATCTCCGGCTACATCGGCATCGACGGCCCCAATGCCCCGACCGACCTGACTGTGCAGCACAACGAGAACGGCACTGCCACTCTCACATGGACAGCCCCGACCGCCGGCCGCAACGACGGCTACATCAACCCCTCGCAGCTCAAGTACACAGTACGCCGCTGCCCCGAAATGGAGGTGATAGCCGAAAACCTGACAACGACCACATTCACTGACCCGCTGAACGTCCCCGCAGCCATGTACTATTATGAAGTGACTGCATACATGGACGGCCGCGAGGGTCTCCCCGCATACACCGAAGCCGAAACCCTCGGCAACGGCACCGGGCTTCCCTGCCGCTTCTCTTTCGACAGCAAGGAGGAATTTGAACTGTTCACCAACATCGACGTGAACAACAAATATGAGGCCCGCTACAACTGGGGCGGCTGGCTCTACTCGCCGGAGTTCAAATGGACTGCAGATGAAGACCCGTGTGCAGTATATGCATACCATCCCGAATATCCGGCTGACGACTGGTTGATCACACCCCCGTTCACCGTCGAGAGCGGCAAGAAGTACAAGGTGACATACACCATGTGGACTCGCGGCTCGATGGAAAAACTCGAAATCACCGCCGGCACGCTCAACGCACCCGCTCAGCAGCAGGTCATTACCCCCGTCAAGGAGTACAACCACAAAGACAAGCAGAAATTCACCCAGGAGTTCACTGCAACAGCTTCGGGCAACTACTATATCGGCTTCCACGTGACTTCGGAGGCAAAAGCCCACTACCTCTTTGTGGACGACATCGAGATTGACGAGGTCGCAGACGGCTCTGCCCCTGTTCCTGTAAGCAACCTGACTGTCACTCCCGCCCCGCTCGGCGCAATGTCTGCTGAAATCGCCATGGACGTGCCCGACAAGACTGTCGGCGGCGCAAACCTCACATCCGTGAGCCGCATCGACATCTTCCGCGACAACGACAAGGAGGCTATCCACTCATTCGACAAGCCCGCTGTCGGCTCTCGCGTTTCCTGGACTGACACCAAGCCCCTCCACGGCTGGAACACTTACCGCGTAGTGGCTTACAACGCTGCCGGCCTCGCCGGCGAGAAGGCTGTCGCCAAGGCTTTCGTCGGCATTGACACCCCGACTGCTGTCACCGGCCTCACCCTCTCCGAAACCAACGGTCACCCCACACTGACTTGGGGCACGCCCGAAGGCAGCGACAACGGCGGTTACTACAACCCCGACAACCTCATCTATGAAATCATCCGCAACGACGGCGTTGTCGTTTCCCGCTCGGCCAAGGGCAACACCTTCGTGGACGAGTCTCTCGACCCCGCCGAGAAGCAGTACTTCATCTACTATCAGGTGACTCCGCGCAGCGAAGCCGGCGGCTCAAACTACGCACTCTCAAACAGCTTGGTATACGGGAATCCCTACCAGGGCGACTTCCTCGAGTCATTCTCCGACGTGGCTACACAGAACGACCCGTGGGTGCTCTACCGCGTCAAGGGCAAAGACCAGCTGTGGAAACTATACTCACAGGGATATGAACCTATCTGCGCTCCTGTTGACGACGACGGCGGCCTCGCAGTGTTCGAAGCAACTGTCGGCAACCGCGGCGACGAGTCAAGAATGGTTTCTCCCAAGATTGACCTCTCATCATTCGACATCCCCGTGCTTTCGTTCTACTTCTACAAGTATCCGTCAGGAAACACCGAAATGGACGAAGAGCCGTATCAAGACCGCCTGACTGTAGAGCTTTACACTCCCGACGGCACATTCATCCCCGTGCTCGAGGACATCATGGTGGACGACCCCAGATACTACGAGGGCTGGGTCAAATACTCGATCAACCTTGAGGAATACAAGCAGCTCGGCTGGGCGCAGATTTCATTCCGTGGCATCGCCGACTTCGCGCAGGATGTGGCAATAGACCGCGTGGAAGTCACTGACAACGTCTCCAACGACCTCGCGGTTTACTCGTTCAACGGCCCCGCCAAGGTTGCCGCCGGCAAGAAAGCCACCTACAAGGCAACTATCGCCAACTACGGTATCAACGCCGCTGAGAACTACAACGTCATCCTGCTGCGTGACGGCGTGGAGGTAGACCGCAAGGCCGGCCCCGCTATCGCAAGCAAGCAGTACGGCTCTGTACGCTTCGATGTGGACGCTCTCGAGTCTGAAATCGGCAAGACATTCAAGTACACTGTCAACATCGACTTCGCCGACGACGCTATCCCTGGCAACAACATCTCTGACCCCGTCAGCACTGCCGTCGTAGCTCCGCAGTATCCCGAGGTGCTCCACCTCAACGGAACTGTTGAGAACAACAACGTGACTCTCTCTTGGGAAAAGGCTGACGCCCTCCGTGTCAACGACTCATTCGAGGACTATGCCGCATTCTCAATCGACGAGATCGGCGACTACACCCTCATCGACGGTGACGCTGCCAACACTTACGGCTTTTCCGACCTCTACTTCGAGAACAGCGGCGAACCCATGGCATTCATCATCTTCAACCCCGTGACACTCGGCATCACCCCCATACTCCAAGAGTATGCCGCCCACACAGGCAACCAGGTGCTCGCATCATTCGCCGCCGTGGACTACAACACCGGCAACTCAGTCCAGAACAACGACTGGTTCATCACTCCGGAAATCTATCCCGGCACAACATTCTCGTTCTGGGCCAAGACTGCCAACTACGAGTGGGGCTACGAGTCATTTGAAGTGATGTACTCGACCACCAACACCTCGACCACCGCGTTCAAGAAACTCGACGCTGTGACAGAGACCCCGAAGGACTGGACACAGTACACCTACACCGTGCCTGAGAACGCCAAGTACATGGCAATCCACTACAACTCGGACGACAAGTTCCTCTTCTACGTGGACGACCTCAGCTTCATCGGCAAGTACTCCGGCAACGCCTACACCCTCACCGGCTACCGCGTATACCGTGACGGCGTGGCTATCGCAGACCTCCCCGCAACACAGATGACGTACACCGACGCAATCGGCGAGACTGACTACCACACCTACACCGTCCGCGCCCTCTACGGCTCGCGCGAATCTGCCGACAGCGACAAGTACATCGCTAGCGGCTCTGGTGTTGAGAACAACATCGCCGACGGTATCAGCGTCACCACTCGCGGACACGAGATCAACGTCAGCTGCCCCGCAGACATGAACGTGCGCATCATCAACACCGCAGGTACTACGCTCTATGAGCGCAAGGGCGGCAACCACAGCTACCTCACTGCAAGTGCCGGCGCATACATCGTGACCGTAGGTTCACACCGCTACAAAGTGATGGTGAAATAACACCAGACCACACATAACCAGACAAAGGGAGCGTGCCGGGTGGCACGCTCCCTTTTTGCATCCGGGAAATCGGGCTTACGTGCTGTTTCGGACACTCGCAATGAAAATAAATTTGCAGGTTACGCGGAATTTGTCTAACTTTGCCGTCACAAACGCCCGGATGGCGGAATCGGTAGA
>DHKE01000074.1:0-12290 GCA_002404675.1 Porphyromonadaceae bacterium UBA4702
TACTGGGCTGCGCATAAAAAATGGATGCGCCTATTTTGACGCACCCCTTATATGCAGTGTTCGGCATCGTCAATCGTCCGCCTTGCGCCTCCTCTCCGCCAGCCCTTTGACTGGCGCGTGGAAGCGTGGCTCACCGTGTCAATTCAAACGCCGGTATGACGTTGTTCCGTCTTTATCAGAAAGGACCAATTCGGTATCATCCACCTTCACGATTTTATAATCGTTGGGTGTCAACAGGTCGCTTTTGAGTTCGGGTATTCCTGTGGCAAAGTTTTGTTTGTACTGATTTGCAAGTTGTTGCAAGTCAGGGTCATTGGGGTGGGAGAGTTCCATGCCGGCAAAGTTGATGCTTGCGTCCGAGTACTTTTCATACAATCTGCCGTCCTTGATTTCCCATGTACCTGTAGATGAGAATTTGTATTTGAGTATTATGGAGTACTCGTCATATAGGCTGAATACGTATTGGAACGTTCCGGTCGAGTTGGTTTTTTTGTCCGCCTCGTATGTGCAGGTTTCATCTGCCATGCTTCTGAGTGTTATGCCGTCATCAATCACTTCGGCAGTATCCTGATATGCGTCGGCAGCATTGGAGATATACCATTTTCCGACGATTTTTCGCTCCTGCTCGCTTTTGAACAGGTTGCAGCTCGTCATCACCACGGCGACGAGCGAGAGCATAAGAATGCTCAGTGTAGTTTTTCTCATGATTGAAAGATTTTATTCCAGTTTTGTGAAGTGTTGGTTTCCGCTGGCTTCTAACGCTTGAGGCAGAGCAGCGGAGAACAGTCGTTGTGTTACGGCATATTGTCTCCATGTCTATTGGCAGTTGTGTCTGGCGGAGTCCAGTTGATTAGTTTGTCGAGTTTACTGTTTTTTTCATGCTCCTTGTTGATGCACTTAGACACCACTCCAGCGGCGATAATGAGTAGTGCCAATCCCCAACGCTTGAGTCTGCTGATTGTCTTTTCCGTCATACGTTTACTGCTGTATATGAAACAATGAAACCAGTTCCGTCACTTATGTAGAGGTCAATTGCGTCATACCCCTGAATGTAGCCTCGGTCTTGCACTTGTATATAATAAGTGCTCCCATCACCTGCCTCAACAGCTTTCCACTGTACACCGTTAGTTACAGTCTGAGGGTTGGTTAACGGTCGGAATAGCTTGGAATTATCACAGTCGATGTATATCTCGCCATTTTCAAACACCATTCCGATTTCACAATCTTTGGGAGTACTGAATGTATCGCCACCATCGTATGAAAAGCAAATGTCTATAGCCAACCAGTTTTCTGCATAGGCACACATGGTTGAAACGAGCGAGAAGAGAGTTATAAGAATGATTTTCTTCATGTTATGTGATATTGGTTGTTGTTTAATCCTTGAATTTCATACCATTGGTGGAAATGGCGACTCCAATTCCGTCAAAAAAGATGTTCCACAATTCTGGCTCTTTCTTATAGGGGGCGATTTTCACAATACATTCGCTGGTCTTTTTCACGCAAGGTGTTCTATCAGTTCGGGTGTTAGGCACAACCAGTTTGTTGACTCTGGCAAATGCTTCTGCGTTAGGGTATTGATCATTCACATAATACTCAATCGTTGTTTTGTATTCGTACCACTTTCCCGACTCTAAGCAAGCCTTGCGAGCCTTCTTGTCAGGAATTAGAAAGTATTTGATTTGAAAAGCAAATACTATCTGGCCTCCAAATGTGAGAGCAAGTCCTGATTTGTTTGGAGATCGTAATACCTCAATACCTTTTGCCCACATTGGAGCATCCTTGGGTCTGATGCTTTCCCAATCAGACCATTGTCCTTTATAACTAAACGAGATGTATTGGGCAGTGGCATCATTGAATGCGCAGAGGCAAACAATCACTGCAACTGCACGCAGCAGAATCTTCAGTTTATTTTTCATGGCATATTGTTTTTGCAATGTTCTTTCGGAGCTTCGAGACTGCTGTTTATGGATCTACCACTTTGTAGGCTACAGTAAAGTCCTTATCGATGCCAACATATATGTACCCACAATCCTTTGACAATACAATCATAATAAGATGCTGTCCAAGTTCATCATAACCATGATAGGTACATACATAATTGCCGTCCTCATCATCCTCGCAATCAAGTTGTTCCAATACGTATGACTGCGGTTCAGCAGAGAAAATGGACAAGGTGTTACACGATGGATCTAATGTTACCCCAACTTCGCAAGGCTCTGGATCAGTCCAAGTATCTCTTCCATTGGTGGAGAACCATATTTCGACAGCCTTCCAGTAGGTTTTTTCGGCGTGGGCGGAGAAGGAGGCGGCGAGGAGGACGATCAGGAGCATCGCTGCTCGCATGAAGAGGCTGTTTCGGGTCTTGCCGCTTCGTTCAGTTGTTTTTTGTGTCACAGAATATGTTTTTGTCTGCCCTATAGACTCCCGAATTCAGGCGATTATACGAAAAAAGCGTGGAATCTGTATCTTTGCCGTCCTTCGTACAGAGGCTTCTCGCATTGCCCTACCAAAGTCAGACGGCAACGCAGAGAGCCACGCTGTATATGCAAACCATTACAACCGCCTTGCGTCTGACACGGACACAAGACCGGAAGCAGATATTCACATACCTACGGGCATCTATCGTTGCACTATCCTTGACTTTGGTATGAAATTTTGCGAGAATTTCCTGTACGCCAAGAATAAGCGCGGATAAACGCTTTATTATTATGTCTGCAAGCAGCTTGCAGTTCAAGTGAACCGCTTACTGCCTGCAAGCGCAAAATTACAACATAGTTTCCATACTGCCAAATATTTAACATTTGCCGCCGCGAACACGTTATTCCGCGCATGACTTCGGCGCGGCAAAGCCAGGGGTGTATCACATGCACATACCGCGTATGATTTTGGCGGCAAGGTAGGGACACGGCGTGCCGTGTCCGAAGGGTTGAGAGTGTGTATATTGTTGAATTACAGTGACTTGGTTGCGGACACGGCACGCCGTGTCCCTACCTATCGGTCGTGGGGTCAGAAGGGGTAGCCGATGGCGAGGTGGAAGGCGAAGGCGTTCTTGAAGGGGATGTTGAAGTAGTGCTGCGAGCCGTTGTCATACGGCACGTGCAGCCCGTAGCCGAGGTCGCCGCGCACGACTATCATGCCGAGGTCCAAGCGCAGCCCCAGCCCGGTGCCGAGGGCGATGTCGCGCAGGAAGGTATTGGCTTTCAGCTGTCCGCCGGGGCGGTCGGGGTCGTCTTTCAGCAGCCAGATGTTGCCGGCATCGACAAACAACGCTCCGTGGAATATGCTGAACAGGGGGAAGCGGTATTCCACATTTGCCTCAAACTTGAACGTGCCTGTCTGGTCGAAATACCCGTTGACCAGTTCGGAGGGTGCGCGGTAGCTGCCTGGGCCTATGGAGCGGACTGTGAAGGCTCGTATGGAGTTTGCGCCGCCGGTGTAGAACTGGTGGGAGTAGGGTACTTCCGACGAGTTGCCGTAGGCGTGTTCTGCGCCGATGAACACCCGCGACACGAGCCAGTGGTCGGTGCGGCGTATCAGCCGGCGTGTGTAGACCACCTGGAACTCCCCTTTGACGAACTGCGAGAAGCGTGTGCCGAACAGTTTTTTCTCCCCCTTGACACCGCACAGGCTCCACAGCCCGGAGAATATGTTGCCGGCTTCGGTCACTTGCGCCTGTATGTTGATGCCGTTGATGCGCTCGCGCTCGAAGAAGCGGTCGTAGGTGTACTTGTAGTTCATCATTGGTATGAACTGGTTCTGGAAGCTGAGGGCGATGGCGGGGTTCTGCGCCATGGTGTTGTCAAACTCCTCGGTGGTGGAGAGGAGCTTGGTGTAGCTCAGCTCAAAGGGCGTGAAGCTGTTCTGGACGTGTCGCGAGTGCCGCCATTCGTATTTTATGCCCAGGTCAAACTGCGCCATTTTGAAGTATTTGGGGCGGTTGAGTATGCTTGCGCCGAGGGATATGGTGGTCCAGTTGAGTTCGCGGCGTGACCGCCTGATGAAGTCTGGGGCGAGCAGGCGCGGGAACGCCAGCGATGTGTTGAGGCCGAACTCGTAGCTGTTGAACACCGAGGAGCGGTTCTTGCCGGTCTGCCATTCATAGTCGGCGTTTAAGCTGACGGAGAATTTCTCGCCGCCGCCGAACAGGTTGTTGTGCGAGATGTCAAGCACGAGTCCCGGACCGATGTAGCTGTTTGACTTGGAGGTGGCGTTCACCTCGAGCGAGGCTTCGAGCGGTCGGTCCATCTTGCAGGTTATCGCCACGTCGAGCGTCGGGTTGTCGCCAGTGTCTGCGGGTACCGGTTGTATGGTGATGTTGCTGAATATGCCGAGGCGAGAGAGGCGGGTCTGCGTGCGGTCCATGTCGCGGACGGAGAATACTTTCCCCTTGCGGAACGATATGCACGAGGGCACCATGTTGGGGCGCAGGCGTGCCGGGCGCATCACCACGAGTTCGCCGCGCTCTGTCTGCAGCGTGTCTGGCACTCCGGGATGCCTCTTGCTGCTGCGCTGCACCACCGTCGTGACCTTGCCGGTGCGGAAACGCTTCATGGCGATTCCGGGCGTATTGTCTGCCATCTTCATTTTCAGCGCGATGCGGTGCGGGCGTATGGAGCTGTCGGCGAGAAACTCGATGTATTCGGGGCGGAAATAGTAGTAGCCTCGGTTGCGCAGGTTGTTGGCCATGCGTGTGCGGACAGCCTCAAGACTGTCGGTGCAGAAACGCTCGCCAGCGACGAGGTAAGGGTTCTTGCGAGCCAGCGAGTCGATGAAATGGTTGAGGAAGCTGTTGTCCTCGAGGTAGATGATTGAGTCTATGAGGTACGGCTCGTTGACCAGCACCGAATAGTTTATGCGGGCTTTCTTCTTGTTGCGCTTGTCATATTGCAGCTCGTATGAGGCCGACGAGCCGAAATACCCATTGTTGTCGAGTATGTCCTCTATCATCTTGACCCTCACTTCCGGGCGCACGTCGCTGACGAGTACGGGCTGCGCCACGAGCCGGTCGTACAGCCATTTCTTCAGCCCGGTGGCAGAGTCGTTCCAGTTGTTGTATACCCACAGTCCGATAGGGAAGGGAGTGCGGGCGTATGGCGACATGAACGGCATCGGGTTGTTTGGCTTGACATTGACCACCTCCTTGATGTTGGACTCCATTTCCGAGGGGAGCTTCACTCCCTGCGGCGGCGTGATGCTGAACGAGTTGACGCCGGTGTATAGGGTCTCGTTGCTGTCGAGGCGTTTTGTGGTCGAGCAGGAGCAGATTGCTGCGACCGCGAACAGCACAAACAGCATCAGTGGGAGCATCATCCAGTGGCAGTATATGTGATGTCGGTTCATTCGCTTTCAGTTTTTTTGTCAGGGATGGTGTCTGCGGGCGCGGTGTCGGACTGCTGGGTCGAGTCGTTCTCAGCTTTTGGCTTGCGTTTGCCCCAGCGTATGCGGAAGAACCGCTTCAGGTCGCTCATCTTGCGCTTCATGACGAAGCCGACGCCCATTTCGGAGACTTCGCCCTCGAGTATGCTCTCGAAATCGTTGTGGCGGAACAGCTTGACGAGCATCGACATGTTGTTGGTCTGCCTGAGCATGTACTCGAAAGCCACGTCGCTCAGCAGGTTTTGCGAGAAATTCTCGTCGGCAGAGGCGTCGGTCGAGTAGTTGCCGCCCACGACAATCTTGAAACGGTTGTTGAACAGCGACTTGGAGACCTGGTACGAGTAGCTCATCGTCTGATGGTTCTCGCCGTTGCGTGTCTGGTCATACTGGTTCACGCCGAAGCTCAGGTCCACGCCGCGTATGTTGTTCGCCGCCCAGGAGTTGATTTGCGAGGTGAGGAACGAGTATAGTGCCGACTGCGCCAGGTTATTGCTGTTGGTCTTGGTGTTCGGGCCGGTGTACTGTCCGTAGAGTATCATGTTCATGGCCTGTGTGGAGCGTTGCTCCGGGGTCATGGACTGCAGCTCGTTTTCGATGGTCATGTCGCCCTCTGCATCGAGGTCAAAGGCGACTTTAGGGCTTTCGAGCGTGTTGGTGACGGCGAGCGACACGTTGAAGTTGACGAGGCGCGAGTTGCCGTTGTCCGACACGTTGACCTTCATGTCGTCGTATGCGTTTATGAACAGTATCGGGTTGAGCATCGGTCCGTTCCACTGTATGAAAGAGCCTTCACGCAGGGTGAACATCTTTTCGCCTACCACGGGTAGGGTATATCGGGCGTACCCGTCGCCGAGCATCAGCTGTCCGGTCAGGCGTATGTCGCCCATGTAGTTCTGGAAATAGTTGATTGTACCCGAGGGCGAGATCTGGACGCGGTTCGAGCCGGTGGGGGCGAGGTTGACGGTGACGCGCGTGCCTGGGGATACGGTCAGCCCGGCGCGTATGCGCATGTTCATAGACGATTCGGCTATTGAGTCTTGCTTGACGGCGGTGGTGTCGGCAAAGCTGACGAATTTCACCACGTCCGATTGCGTCTGCTGTGCCAGCGCGGCCTGGGAGTCTGCGAGCGTATAGTAAATGTCGCTGGTGTTGAGGACAGTCAGGTTGCCGTTCACGTCGAGGCGCGAGAGCGGTCCTTTGACCGTCGCGCCGAGGTTCATGAACAGCTTGCCGTACAGGTCGGCACGTGAGCGGCGGTCGTTGTTGACCAGCTGGAAGTTGTTGGCTTGCGTGGAGAGGTTCACGCTGATGTCGGTGATGTTGGAGGCATCGACATATCCGTCCAGTGTCAGCGGGTTGTCGTTTTGGCCGTGTATGTCGAAGTCGCGGAAATAGACCACGTTGTCAGTCACCTCGATAGGCGACGAGCCGAAGCGGAGGTCGGATTTCATCATCGCTATGTTGACGGCGGCATCCTGAAACGCGATGTGTCCGTTAAGGCGCGGCGAAGTGAGGTCATCGTTAAGTTCCATCTGTCCGTTCAGGAAGCCTTTCATCTGCGCCACGTCCTTGCCGAGGAACGGGTTAATGAGCGTCAGCGGCAGCTGCGTCAGGCTCAGGTCAAACTTGTTGGGGTTGTCCGGCGATGGCTCTTTGCGGACTATGCCGTCGAGGGTCATGACGCTTTTCTCGTCGATGATGAGCGAGGTCTGGGCGCGGGTGTCGCCGTTCAGGTCGAGGTCGGCGTTGAAGCCGAGGGAGAAGTCGCCGGTCTTCTGGCGGTCATACTCAAAACCGGTCACGTCCATGCGCCCCTCGCCGGCAAACTGGTTGTCGCGGTATTTCAGCTTCACGTCTGCGTCGATGGTCGCCTTGAGCGGCGGCGCGGTGACGGCGAGGTTGAGGAAGTCTTGCACATGGATGTTCTTCATGTTGAGGTGCAGCGAATTGCGGCTGTCGTCATCGTCATGGGTGTGTATGAGTATGCTGCTCTCGAGGCTCTGCGCCGTCAGGTTGGCGTCCACGCGCTTTTCCGCCTCGTAGTAGTCGATGTGGTTGTCGGCGTTGAATGTCCACGGCATATATGCTATTGTCGCCTTGAGCGGCGTGAAGTGCATAGTCATGACCGAGTCCATCATTGCGGCGGTGAAACCGAGGCGGTAGCCCGTCGCGCCGCTGCTGTTGCGCTGGTTGAGCGACACCGACATACGGTTACCACCCACGTATCCGTTTATGTTGACCGAGGCGAACTCGGGCATGTTCTTGGGTGTGTTGCCGATGTGCGTGCGGTAGTCGAGCAGCGAGCCGCGCTGGCTGAGGCGCAGCGTCACGGTGTCGAGCTTCATGGACTCTGTGGCGATGTTGCGCACTCCGATGTCGCCTCGCAGCAGCGAGTCGGCGTTGCACAAGTCCATGTATGCGGTGTCAACGGAGATGCCCTGCGGATGCAGCAGCCGCCCGAGTATTCCGCGAGGCCCGGCGTTCAGGTGCAGGTTGAAGTCGGGCATATCTTTCTGAAGGACAGCCATGTCGATGTTTTTGACCGCTATCTGCTTCTGCACAGCGTCAGCCACGGCGGCAAGCTTGTCTGTGAGCGTCTTCAGCCCAGTCGGGCTTGAGAAGTCCATTGAAACGCCGTCGGTGTCGAGGCGGCAGTCCACGAAATCCTCTGTAGCGGCGAGTGTGGCAGACACGCCCGCCGGCAGGTGTATGTACTGGTCGGGCATGTTCCAGTCTATGTTGTCCGCCCGCAGCGTCAGGTCATACAGCCAGCGTTCCGGGTTGGCAGTGCCTTGCAGGTAGATGTCGCCGTTGCCGTTTGACATCGTCTCGCTCAGCCCGAGAGCCTGGAGGTCGAGGTGGGCGATATTTGCGTGTATGTCGGCGGTGTAAGTGCCGCTGCTGTCTACGCTGCCCGAGCCGTTGACGAACAGCCGTGCGTCCGGGTCGCTGCTGTTCAGGTCGATGTCGAACATGCCGCCATGGAGGGCAACCGTGCCGCCGATGCCGCTGTAGGAATGGCTACCGTAGTCTGCCCGCGTCACGTTGAGGGCGATGTCTGTCGCCGCCGAGGGGCGCGAAGGGTTGAAGCCGTTGCCGGTCGCGGAGAGTGTCGCCGTGACAGTCCCCACGCCGAGCGAGGGCATGATGTCGCCCACGTTCAGCTCGCGTATGTCCACATTGGCGGTGTACCGCTCTGCCGACAGGCTCACGCGCCCGCCGGCCGTCACGTCGCCCGCGCTTGACCTCATGTCGAAGTCGGCGGCGTATGTGTTGCCGTCTATCTGCGCCGAGCCGCTCACGTCAAACGCCGGTATGCGCACGTCCTTGACCCCGGCGAGCCTCTGCGCCACGGCAGGGGAGACCAGCGAGGCGCGGAAATTGACGTTGCCGCGCATCCTGTCGGGCTTCAGCGGGTTGACCACATTGCCGTGCGCCCATAGCGACAATATCCCCGGCAGCTGCGCGTCAAGCCTCCCGACGCGCAGCGAGGACAGTGTGCCGGAAGCGTCGAGAGTCAGCAGCAGGTTGCGTGCCGGCGAGAGCATGTTTGTGTATGTGCCCAGCGAGGGCATGAACATGCGCAGGTCGGCAAAGCCGATGTTTCCTTTCGCCTCGACGCTCATGGCGGCATCGGGCTTCATCTCCATGAGGGCGAAGGGGATGCTCGCCGTGGCAAGCAGCGTGGTGTTCGGGGTGCGCAGCTGTAGGTTCTGCATGCTCATGCCCACTGAGTCGATCATGAACACGCCGCTGCCGCCGAGCAGCTGGAGGCCGCAACGCTCACGCGCCATAAGCCGCGAGATGGGGACTCGCAGCGTCGAGGACTGGTTGTAGAAGTCGTGCAGCGATACGCATACATCGCTCAGCGAGAGATAGTTGGCGTCAAATCCTGGCATAGGCTTCGCCCCGGCGATGCCGTACAGCACCTCGAAGCCGTCGAGCGAGATGCTGTCCGCCTGTATTGTCATAGGCGGCGACGGCGGCGAAACGGTGTCCATGGGTGCAGGGTGTGTGCGTATGTATTCAGCCGTAGGCGTGAGGTATGTGAACGCACCCTTGTCCGCGCCGAGGTATTTCGCTTTTATGTCGTTGGTTCCCAGGTCTATTGACGCATCAGTGAGCGTCAGCGTCTGCGAGCGGAAACTCAGCGTGTCTATCGTCGGCAGCATCGACATGGCGAATGACACGTTCTCGAGCCGCAAGTCGCCGGCCTTGATTTTGAACGGCGTTGACGCGGCAGTGCTGTCGGGAGGGGTGATTTTCTTCTTCCACACGTCCATGTACAGCCGCACGTCGGCATCTCGCAGCCGCGCACGGTTCAGGTCGAGCGACATGGTCTTGAGGTCAAACGAGCTGCGTCCGTCCACATCGAGCAGCCCCGCGTCAACGGTCATGATGAGCGACGAGTCAGCGGCGACCATGCGGTAATACCCCTCCTTGAGGCGCAGCCCCTTGAGGCGTATGTCCTTGTCGAGCAGCGGGCGCAGCCGCACATCGGCTATTACCGTCTTGGCACGCACCATCGTGTCGCCGCCGGCATCTATCACAAGCACGTCGTCGAGAGCCACATCCAGCGGAAACGACAGCCCGAAACGCCCTATGGAAATCTGCATCCCCGTAGCGTCGGAGGCTATGCGGCACGCAGCGTCCTTCAGCACCGACTGTATCGGCGGCAGGTATATCAGCACCGGCAGCAAGAGGATGAAAATGACGATGCCCAGCAGTATTTTGAGCGGTATGCGCAGCCACGGCGGGCGTATCAGGTGACGCTTGCCGCCCCTCTTGGCACGGCGAGACTCGGTTGCCGCCTCGACAGCAACCGTCTGCTCGTCAGTATGTCGTTCCTGCGTATCGTTCACTTGCGGAGGATCAAATTGTTGTAATTGTAATTCAGTCGCGAGGCAAACGCCCGCACCAGCACCGCAGCCACAGCCGCGCCGGCAATGTCGGCGGCGAAATCCAGCCAACCACAGCTGCGCCCCAGGTGCATGCACTGCTGCAACACCTCGGTCAGCCCTCCAAGGGCGACGCTTGCGCCGGCAGCCACGGCGAGATGCACCCGCCGCGACTTCAGCACGCGACGGCGGCGGTCAACGATGACTGCCAGCGTCAGCGACATGAACATCACGGCATGGACGGCCTTGTCCTGATGCGGAAACAGCCGCAGCTCGCTGTCGCCTAACGGCTTGGGGGCGAGCGTCAGCCACAGTATGGCAGCGGCAATGACCGCTGTTAACGTATATGGGGGCATGCCCCTCCACAACCTGCTGATGCTCCTGTTCACTGCGTAATTGGCTTAGGTATGCAAATTTAGGCATTTTTGCCGTCATCTGCAACACACTGCACCAATTCAACGCATTTCCCGCGCCCCCGGTTGACCTACTGCGCGGCGTTTGAGATATTCCAGCATTGTTGTATTGGCTGCTCAATAAGGATGTGGTCAAATTGCATTCGCTTGCATTATGCAAGCGACACCTGCACGGCGGTTGCCGTACAGGTGTCGAGGTGTCTTTACGCCGCCGTGACGGCTGTCCGTTCCCTTACTTGCGGATACCCAGCTCGGGTACTGCGATGATAGCGCGGTAACGGTTGATGTCCTTGCGGATCAGGTAGTCGAGCAGTGAACGACGTTGGCCTACCATAGCCTTCAGCGAGCGAGCTGTGGCGTAGTCCTTGTGGTTCTCCTTCAGGTGCTCGGTGAGGTGCTTGATGCGGAATGAGAACAGCGCGATCTGTGCCTCGGGGCTGCCTGTGTCTGTTTTCTTGTGGAAATATCCGTACTTCTCGAAGATTTCCTCTTTCTGTTCTTTTGAAAGATGCATAGTTGAGAGTTTATTTGAGTGTTGTTTATATGTGTACCTTTATTCAAAAGGGGGCAGGGCAGTCCTCTCATTGACGGCCGTCCCTTTCGTCAAAAAGCGGTGCAAAGTTACACAATAATCCGCACACACGCAAATCCTTCGCGCAAACGCATGATTTTTCAGCCGCTTGTGCCTGCCTTCGCGGAAAATCGGGCATGAAATCATTGGCGGTGTCGGCAAAAATGCCTAACTTTGCGCCGACAATTTGTAACCGCTGGTATCGCCGACCGATATTAAGTTGCAAATCAACCTTTTAACGATATATTAAAATGGATTTGATCAAAGTAGTGGAAGAGGCTTTTGCCACTCCCAAAAAGGAAATCCCCGCCTTCGGCCCCGGCGACACCATCACTGTCGCTTACCGCATCAAGGAGGGTAACAAGGAACGTATCCAGCAGTTCCGCGGAGTAGTCATCCGCATCAACGGACACCTCGAGAAGAAACGCTTCACTGTCCGCAAGATCTCTGACGGCATCGGCGTTGAACGTATCTTCCCCATGGAGTCTCCGTTCATCGAGTCTATCGTCGTGAACAAGTACGGCAAGGTGCGCCGCGCCAAACTGTACTACCTGCGCGGACTCACCGGCAAGAAAGCTCGCATCAAGGAGCGTCGCGTCGTGAAGAAAGAGGACTGATCTCCTCCTGCCAACGCAAAACGTGCGCAGACCGCCGGAAACGCATAATTCAGCGTGTGTCCGGCGGTTTGTATTTGCGAAAAAGACAACCCAAACGCAGCCCCAGTCCCAAAAGCGTCGCGGCTGCACGACCGCAAACGCCCGCTCGAGCGTTATTCTGACAGACACCACAAACAAACATGTTTTACAGGTAAAATAATCTTGAAGCAATTATGGAAACAAACGGTTCAGCAAAACATCCGCAGAAGGCTATGCTCATAATCCTCGACGGCTTCGGCCTGGGCGACCACAAGAAGGATGACGCAATCTTCTGCACGCCGACACCCAACATCGACGCCCTCAACGCCAAGTACCCGCACTCGCAGCTCCTCGCCTGCGGCGAGGACGTGGGCCTGCCCGCCGGACAGATGGGCAA
>DHKE01000074.1:12321-13463 GCA_002404675.1 Porphyromonadaceae bacterium UBA4702
CAGATGGGCAACTCCGAGGTCGGGCATCTCAACATCGGCGCGGGTCGCATCGTGCCGCAAGACCTCATGAAGATAAACCGCGCCATAGCGGACAAGTCCATACTTGAAAACCCGCAGGTCAAGGACGCATTTGAGTATGCCCGCGAGCATGGTGTGCCGGTACACCTGATGGGACTCACCTCAACCGGCGGCGTACACTCGTCGCTCGGACATGTATTCGCCCTCTGCGACATTGCCAAGCACTACGGCATCGACAAACTCTACATACACTGTTTCACTGACGGCCGCGACACCGACCCCAAGAGCGGCGCGGGCTTCCTGCGCGACCTGCAGCAGCATTGCGCGTCCTCCGCCGGCACAATCGCCTCCGTTGTAGGACGCTTCTATGCCATGGACCGCGACAACCGCTGGGAGCGCGTCAAGCTCGCATACGACATGCTGACTCGCGGCGAGGGGCTGAAGACTGACGATGTGGTCAAGGCTGTGACCGACTCTTACGAAAACGGGGTGACCGACGAGTTCCTCACCCCGATAGTAAACAGCGCCGTAGACGGACGCATCCTCCCCGGGCACGTCGTCATATTCTTCAACTACCGCAACGACCGCGCCCGCGAAATCACCATTGCCCTCACACAGCACCCTGTCGAGGGCATGACCCCTGTCGAGGGGCTGCGCTACTACTGCATGACGCCGTATGACGATTCGTTCAAGGGCGTGCATATCCTCTTCCCCAAGGAGGTCGTCCGCAACACCCTCGCCGAATACCTCTCGTCGCACGGCCTGAAGCAGCTGCACATCGCCGAGACCGAGAAGTACGCCCACGTCACCTTCTTCCTCAACGGAGGCCGCGAAGAGCCCTTTGCCGGCGAAGACCGCATACTCGTGCCCTCGCCGAAAGTGAAGACCTACGACCTGCAGCCCGAGATGAGCGCGTATGAGGTGACTGTCCGCCTCGTGGACGCTATATGCTCCGAAAAGTATGACTTCATCGTCGTCAACTACGCCAACTGCGACATGGTTGGCCATACCGGCGTGTATGAGGCGATAAAGAAGGCGGTCAGCACGCTCGACTTGTGTGTGGGCAATGTGGTTGACGCGGCACGCCAGCACGGATACTCCGTCATCATCATCGCCGACCACGG
>DHKE01000074.1:13527-16100 GCA_002404675.1 Porphyromonadaceae bacterium UBA4702
CACTCGCTCAACCCCGTGCCGTTCATCTACATCTCCGGCGACACCGCCGCCAAGGTGCGCAACGGCCGCCTTGCCGACGTTGCCCCCTCGCTGCTCCACGTCATGGGGCTGCCGCAGCCCGAGGAGATGACCGGCGAGAACCTCATAACCGACTGAAATACATAGCATACAGCATAACAGCAGCGGGGTGTGTCAAGACTGGCACACCCCGCTGTCGCTGCAAGTACTCCCGTGGGGAGTCGAACCCCAATNNACAAAACATTGACGTCGCCCGCAATCACTTGCAAGCAACGTCCAAAAATTATAGTACTAACAAACTTGTACGCCCGTGGGGAGTCGAACCCCAATCGATGGAACCGGAATCCATTATTCTATCCATTGAACTACGGGAGCATACGATGCCCTGCATAGAAAGGCAGCGCAAAGTTACACATAACTTTCGTCACGCGCAACCCCCGCGCCCGTTTTTCGCGCACAAAATCTCTAATCGCATGAAATCGCCATGCTGTTGACAAGAACTCTGCCTCTCCTGCTCCCGGTCTCAGAAATAATGACTACCTTTGCACTTAATCGCTTTCAAGCGCAGACGAAGATCGTTCAATGTAGATAATTACGTTACCTCATAACTAAGGAACTTCTGTGTATTAGCGAAGGTTTGGTCGCCTGTCTGCCTACCTGGAAGTTCTTCATATTCTTATGGCAATTAAAAAGAAAATAAGAGTATTTGAAGGCTTTGCCGGTTATGGCGGAGCATCCTTCGGACTTAAACGATCTGGACTTAATTATGAGGTCGTTGGGATGTCTGAATTTGATAAATTCGCAAGTCAACTTCTTGCACAAAACTTCCCTGGTATTAAAAATTGGGGGGATATTACTCAGATAGACCCCAAAGAACTTCCTGATTTCGACCTCTTTACTGGAGGCTTTCCTTGCCAGCCTTTTTCTTCTGCGGGCATGCAACTTGGGTTTGATGACAAATATGGTAGAGGCACCTTGTTCTTTCACATCATACGCATCTGCAAAGAAAAACGTCCTCAGTATCTTTTGCTTGAAAATGTCAAAGGACTGACTCAGAAAAAATTCACCGAGACGTTCGAAACCATGAAGCAATCGCTACGCGATTTAGGTTATGGAGAATTGGCTTATGCGGTTCTTAATTCCAAAGATTACGGCATACCTCAGAATCGAGAAAGATTATGGATGTTTGCAAGACTCGGCGGCCTTCCAGAAAACTTCAATATCGTGCCTCCTAAAATTGAGTTGAAACATCGGTTCGGAGATTTCCTTGATAGTGAAGTACCCTCGGTGTTATACCTTTCAGATGCACAGATCGCCCATCTCAAAGTCAAACATAATATTGCATCATTTCTTGTTGATGAGCCTCTATGCTTTGATGTCTATAACAAGAAAATTAAACGCGATGCAATGTGCATTACAATCACTCAACCCGAGCATAACAGCCTTCGAGTTATAGAAGTGCCTAAAGACGGCAAGGAAATAGTTCGCAAGATGTCAGTTGATGAACAATTCCGTTTTATGGGCTTTGAGAACGGCGAATTAGATTATTCAGGACATTCTTACTCCCAAATGTCAAAGCGTGCAGGCAATGGCTGGGATGTAAACCTTGTGGGCATTCTTCTCAAACACATATTTTCTCAATTATGATACTAAATCTTCATTCTGCTGCATTCCACACAGAAACTCTCTCGGGCGGAGGAACTCCAGCATGGGGAACTGAAATGGGACAAGGAGAGGGCTATCGTTTCAATTTTGAAGATAGCGATAGATTTATCACCGGTCTTTTGTATAAATCTGTTCCAAATCCCCAAAGCAGAGTTTCTTGTCCTTTGGGCAAAGGAGGGAATCAAGCCAAAGATTATGAATTTGTTATCGCAAGTCTTTTCGACAAGGTGTTTGTCAATGGATTAAGAGTTGATGACGGCAAATTCCTTTTGCTTGTTGTGAAAAAACTCGAAGGTCAAAATCACGTCGGTCGTCGAACTCTCAAGTACAATCCGAGGATGACATTAGATGATGTAAATTACAACACTCCGTGTTTTAACCTTATGGCTTCTGCAATCGGAGTGAAACCTTATGGCTCCTGGTTTATTCATGAAATTAATATTGTAAACCAAGACGAGTTGCATTTCACCGCATTTGTGCTTGATGCGGATGGCACTACATCATTTGCAGACTCAAAAGCCCGAACGGATAAATTAAAATCAATCGTAAATTCTCATTCTCGTCCATTGTCCAAAGTGGACTTGTCTAAAGAAATTGCTCAATATGATAGAACCGATGACCTTAAATTCCTAATGGCTATGCGGACAAAGCCGTTCCTGTTGCTTGCTGGCATTTCGGGAACTGGCAAAAGCCGCATTGTCAAGCAGATGGCGTTTGATTCCTGTCCAAAGGGGGCGCTTCGCACAGATGAGACCTCGCCTGGCAACTATTGCCTTGTCGAAGTGAAGCCGAACTGGCATGATTCAACGGAGTTGCTCGGTTATGAAAGCAAGATTGGCGGAGCGCATTACGTGCTTACACCTTTCATCAAGTTCTTGGCCAAGGCGATG
>DHKE01000029.1:0-2489 GCA_002404675.1 Porphyromonadaceae bacterium UBA4702
CGTATAAGCTCTTCCGTCCGTTTGCGCTCGTCCTCGTCACGGCAGTTGGCAAGGATTTCATCTCGCTTCTCGGTTGAGATGATGAATGCCTCGTTGCAGCCTGTAAGAACACCTCGATAGATGCTTATATCCCAATCTTTGAGAGGTGTTCCGGCAGCCTCGATTTTGCGTTTGATGCTCTGCTCTATCGGCGAGAGTATCACCCACGGGTCGGACGAGGTGAACGCGGTAACGCTGCTGTTGAGCCGCACGAAATCGCTCAAATAAAGACTGACAGGGTAGGGCAGATGCGTGCCAAAAGCACCGGTATTGTCAGAGTAGGGACACGGCGTGCCGTGTCCGCCGAGCAATGATGTAATCATTTGATTTACTGCAATCTCTATCAGTGCGGACACGGCACGCCGTGTCCCTACTAGGGCTGCGCATTTTCTGCGCAGAAATCGCGTGTTTCGCTCATCATTTTGAGGTATCGCCCGATGGTGTTGCGATCAACCTTGCATATCTTGGCTATCTTGCGTTGGGATATGCCTTCCTTCATGAGTTTGCGGATAAGCGTTTCCTTCCCGCTGAGCTTGTATTTGTCTGGTGCGCTGCGACGCCCTTTCGGTCTGCCGAGGACAACACCTTCTGCGCGTTTGCGGGCGAGGGCCTCCTTGGTGCGCTGGGAGATGAGGTTGCGCTCGATCTCTGCCGACAGCCCGAAGGCGAAGGCGAGTACTTTCGACTGGATGTCGTCACCCAGACGGTAGTTGTCTTTGATAGTCCATACTTTTGCCTCCTTGGTCATGCAGATGTTGAGTATCTCCATTATCATGAAGAGGTTGCGGCCGAGGCGCGACAGTTCGGCGCAGATGATTAGGTCGTCCTTTCTGATGCGCTTGAGCAGCGAACCGAGCTGCCGCTTGGTGTATGCCTTTGTGCCGGAGATTGTCTCCTCGATCCAGCCGTCGATGGAGATGTTCTCGCGGCGGCAGAAGTTGTTGATTTCAAAGCGTTGGTTCTCGACGGTCTGCTTGTCGGAGCTGACCCTGATATATCCGTAAATCATGTTTTTTCGTGCAATGTACGAAAATCCAGAAATAATGATTAACTTTGTGGCAGATAGAGTAATGCTTATGGTAACGAAAGAAGAATACGAACAGGCTAAGGCAGATATAGCTCGGCGCCAAGATATAATCGACGAGTATGAGCGGCAGACTTTGAAACATGAGTTTTTGTCTCGATTTGCCGCGTCAATACCCAAACGCATTGCTGCTGATTTTCAGGAGCATAAAACATAGCCCTTGAATACACAAATAAGTCGCTTACTCGCATAGGTCTGACGGACGATGATGTAATGCGCGACTTTGTCATAGTTGCTTCAGGTTTTGATGCAGACAAGAACGGAGCCCACGATGAAGCAAAAGAGGGCAAACAAAGCAAGTGGGAGAAAGGATTTGCCGTGCGGTTTGCCGACGGCAAAGTGATAGACTGTCCCAATGCCAACCAGACTATGATCGAAGCACTGCGCTACATGGGACTTGAGCGTGTATCTCAATACATTGGAAGAACATTTGCGGGATACCGGCTTGTAGGCAAGAGGGAAAGAGACCCAAATACACGCAAATGGCAAAGGCAATCAGACGGTTGGTGGATATATATCAACATGAGCAATGACATAAAGCGCGAATGTTTGAAAGGCGTATCTGAACAACTGAACATCCCCCTAACAATAGAGGAACACTGCAACGATGCCGGCTTGTTTGCTTCGGAAGAGAGTATAACCCATGCTAAGCATAGGGGAACAGGACGCGCATACTTTTCCCTGAACGGCGAGGACCGAATGACCATGAACTACATTGTCCTCTCTGCTGTCAAGCAATTCGTTAAGCAGATGCCAGATGCGACATTTGAGGACATCCGGCAGTATTTCTCGAGCAACCTGTGCCGTGGCATGGGAATTGTGGCTTCGCTTGAGATCATTGAGCAGCGTAAGAGCAAGTATTCCACTGAAGACACTCGTTGGTTTCTCGGTGAAGACGAGATACTGACATCAGGCGACGGCATACGATTTGCAGTCTGCCGGAATTGGAAGTCTGAATGGAACGGCGCGTTGATCAAGCATCTCAAGGAGCAGCTTGGCTGGACAATAGAAGCAGTCGAATAGGGCTGCCGCAATGTCAATCGCGAAAGGGACCGGAGAACTCGATATTTATGATAATAGGCATTATGTTAAATTCACGAGTTTGCAATCAATTATATGTCAGTTGCGGATGATTGCGGATATTTGTTGCGATTTGGCGCGGACGCCGGCAGTGTGCCGACAGGTCGTTCCCTGCTCTGTTGCCGACTAAACGTGAACCACGATTGTGGAATACTATAGATATTGCAGGTGCTTGTGAACGCCATACGTGAGGTGTGCGTCCGCGTTTGTAGCCTGCGTTACCGAGGGTATGCCCAAATGCGCAGATTGCGTATGATTGGGGAGGCAATGTAGCGAAGGATGTCAA
>DHKE01000029.1:2540-6836 GCA_002404675.1 Porphyromonadaceae bacterium UBA4702
GACTTGATGGCGGACACGGCACGCCGTGTCCCTACTGGGCTGCGCATAAAAGCGAGGGTGTACCTATTTTGACACACCCTCGCGAGCCTTGCTGCAAAAACTTGCATTGAACCGTGGTTGCTGCGGCACCATTATCTACTTGCGTTGGCGTTAGAGTGTTCACCCTTCAATATTTGGCTGATAAATAATGCGGGTGTGCGAAATAATAGTTAACTTTGCAACCACAAATTTGCCCGACGATGAGCGACGTATTGGTCATCATACCGACATACAACGAAATTGAGAACATCGCGCGAATGCTTGACACGGTAATGGCTTTGGCGGATGGCTTTGACGTACTCGTGATTGACGACAATTCCCCTGACGGCACACAGGATGCTGTTTCGGCGAAAATGGCGGAGTATCCGGGACGCATAGACATGCTGCGCCGTGCCGGCAAGCTTGGTCTCGGAACCGCCTACATCGAGGGGTTCAAATGGGCCTTGGCGCATGGTTACGACTATGTTATCGAGATGGACGCCGATTTCTCGCATAATCCGGCAGACCTGACCAAGCTCTACCATGCGTGCCGCGACGACGGCGCGGACGTGGCTATCGGCTCGCGGTACATTTCTGGCGTAAACGTTGTCAACTGGCCTATGGGGCGTGTGCTAATGTCCTACTATGCATCGGCTTACGTGCGTTTTGTCACACGGATGCCGTTGCGTGACTCGACCGCTGGTTTCGTCTGCTACAGGCGCAAAGTGCTGGAAAGCATCGACCTCGACAACATACATTTCAAGGGGTATGCGTTCCAGATTGAGATGAAGTTCCGCGCTTTCAAACGCAAGTTCAAGATAGTGGAAATCCCTATCATATTTGTCAACCGCGTGCTTGGCACGTCCAAGATGAGCGGCAGCATATTCGGTGAGGCTGTCCTTGGTGTGATTAAGCTGCGGCTCAAAAGCATTGCGGGCAAGCTGTAAGATAATATTGGCAGGACGGATAACGGGTATGGCAAGCAGACGGTTTGTTCTCGACAATGCACTGATAGTCAACGAGGGAAGACAGTTTGTCGGTCATGTGATAATCAATGGCCAGTTTATCGAGACTGTCGGGTGCGGGCTGTACAACGGACATCTCAAGACTGTCGAGAATCTGGGCGGCAAGCTCCTCATACCCGGTGTAATCGACACGCACGTGCATTTCCGCGAGCCTGGGCTTACACACAAGGCGACCATACGGACAGAGAGCATTGCTGCCGCTGCTGGCGGTGTGACATCGTATGTCGACATGCCGAACTGCAAGCCTACAACGACTACCCCCGAGGCTCTCGAAGAGAAATTCAACATCGCTGCCGAAAACTCGTATGTCAATTACTCATTCTATATCGGAGCGACGGAGGACAACATTGACACGCTCCGGAACATAGATTATACCAGTGTCCCGGGGATAAAGCTGTTCCTCGGGCAGTCTACCGGCGACATGAGGGTGTCAGGCAGTGAGCATCTTGACGAGATATTTTCGCTGCCACAGATAGTTTCCGTACACAGTGAGGATCAAGGCATCATAGATGCCAACATGGCTCATTACCGTGAGATGTTTCCTGATGGCAACATCCCCATGGTATGCCATCCTCTCATTCGTTCGGCCCAAGCGTGCTTGAAGTGTACCGAAGAGGCAGTGGCTCGCGCCGAGGAGAATGGCACACACCTGCATCTGCTTCACGTTTCCACCGCCGAGGAGGCTTCGCTGTTCCGCAACAACAGCATTGTGCCGGAAGAGAAGAATCTCACGTCTGAAGTGTGCGTGCAGCACCTGTGGTTCTCGGCAAAGGATTACCATAAACTGGGGTCGCATATCAAGTGCAACCCTGCTATCAAAGGGCCGCACCACCGCCGGGCGTTGCGCCAGGCAGTTGCAAACGGCTTTATTGATGTGGTAAGCACCGACCACGCGCCGCACACACGTAAGGAGAAAGAGGGCGGCATGAACGCGCCTTCGGGCATGCCTATGATACAGTTCTCGCTGCAAGCGATGATAGACCTGTCGATATGGGGCTATTTCTCGCTTGAGCGCGTAGTTGAGGTGATGTGCCATAACCCTGCCCGATTGTTTGCGATAGACCGCCGAGGCTTCATCCGCCCTGGATATTACGCCGACCTTGCGGTGGTTGACATGCACCGAATGTACATTGTGACAGCAGACAAGGTTCTGAGCAAATGCGGCTGGTCGCCGTTTGAGGGGACGACATTCCGCACAACGGTCGTTGCCACATACGTCAACGGGAAGAAGCCGTCGCCTAAAACGGCAATGCCGCTCAAGTTCGTACACCGGTTTTATTGAGTATCGGTAGGCCAACGATTGTGTTCGTCGATTGGCGAACACGCACGGTGTGTCTCTGCTGTGCCTCTCCCCTACTTCGGTTACGCCAGCTTGCGGGCAAGGAAGAACTTGCGTGTGAATAATACCAGCATCAGCGTGCCGCATATCTGCGAAGCGGCTGTCATCCAGAATGCTTCGGAGTATCCGAACCATTCCATCATGATGCCGCCCATCAATATGCCCAGTCCCATGCCTACGTCCCATGAGGTCAAAATCGAGGAATTGGCGGTGCCGCGCTGGTCGTGGCGTGCTACTGATATGAACATGTTGAGGAACGCTGGGTACATACGGCCGTTGCCAATACCTATCAGGAACGCTGATGCGTAATATGCCCATACGCCCGGGGCGAGGGCGAAAAGCGTGTAGCCGACACAGCTTATAACAGTCCCTGAAAAGGCGTTCTCCGTCAACTTGCCCTGTCGCAGAGACTTTGCTCCGAAGAAGCGGGAAATGACGAGGCCGACGGAGAGCAGCATGAAGAACATGCCTGTACCCTCGGTGATGCCGAGCGCGAGCTTGCCGTACAGAGCTACATAGTTGCTCATCACGCCCCAGCAGAAGCCGAACAACGCGATGTTCACGGCCATCAGCCAAGCACGTGTCAGAAAGAAATGGTCCATGCTGAAATGGGGCTTGCCTATGACTTTGTTGCGGAACGGCAGCTTTATGGTGCAAGCGCAGTAGAAGCCGCCGAGGGCGACTATCAGCGAAATCCAGAACAGAAGGGTAAAGTTGTCGGTCACGCCGTATATCCAGATACCCATAGAGGGAGCGATCGCCATAGCGAGGTTGTTGCTCAACCCGTAGAAACCGATCCCCTCGTTGCGCCGTTCAGATGGCAGCACGTCTATCGCCACTGTGGAATTTGCTACTGTGGTGGCTCCGAATGGCAAGCCGTGGAGCGTGCGCACTATGGCAAAGAGGAGTATTGTCGTCGCGCCGAGATAGCCGGCAAAGCAGATGAAGAATGCAAAGAAGCAAATCATCAGCACTTTCTTGCGGTCGAATGTATCGACGATGAAGCCGGAGAAAGGGCGCACGATGAGCGCCGCCACTACATAACCGGAAAGCACGAGGCCTATCAAATCCTTGTCGGCATTGAAATGGTCATGCAGATACAGCGGCAACAGCGGCGTAAGCAGATAGAAGGAGAAGAAGAGCATGAAGTTGCCCATCATAGCTCTCACGTATTCCTTGTTCCACAGCTTCGGACGAGTGTTATTGACTTCTTTCATGACAATGATTTCATTTTTTCCAGAACACCGGCGTGAACCACAGCAATATGGTGTACAGTTCCAGACGGCCAATAAGCATGATGAACGCGAGCGTCCATTTGGCGGCTATCGGCATGGTGAGGAAATCGCACTCTATGCCTATTGACGCATTGTCGATTGAGGTGTTGGAAATTGCATTCAGGGCAGTGAAGAAACTCTCTGAGAGCGGCAGCCCATACAGCGAAAGCAGCGAGCCTCCCACGAGGACAACCAGTATGTACAGGAAGAGAAATGACAGCACCTTAGCTACGAGCATATTCGGCGTACCCTTGCCGTTCATGCAGATAGTGGTGACCGCGTTAGGGTGCATTATCTTGTAAAACTCGTTCTTGATGAATTTTACAAGCACGATGATGCGGTCGAGTTTAGCGCCGCCGGACGTGCTGCCGGCGCAAGCTCCGGTAAACATCATCAGCACCATGATAATGACAGCCATCGGCCCCCACTGCGCAAAATCCGGCTCGGTGAATCCAGTTGACGAGATTATGCTCACCGACTGGAACAGCGGGTCGATGGTCAGGTCGCCAACATTATGCACCATACCTTTAAGCATCAGGTTTATGCCCAATACAGCGTATGCTACCAACACCATGCCTACATACCATTTCAACGCATCATTGCGAATAGCGTAGCGGAACTCGCCCAATGCCGTGCGGTA
>DHKE01000014.1:0-12586 GCA_002404675.1 Porphyromonadaceae bacterium UBA4702
CGGCGTGCCGTGTCCGAAGGGGGGCGAGGATGTATGTTGTTGAATTGCACTGACTTGGAGCGGACACGGCACGCCGTGTCCCTACTTTGGCTGCGCAATCACACGATTCCCGAGAGCTGCAACTCTCCATGTTTCGGGTCGGCTGACATCGCGTCCTGTCAGAATGCAACGGCACGCTTGCAAAACGAAAGCCCTCTCGGAAAATGCGGTACTTTATGAGTGCTCTCGGCGTGCCGTGTTCGAAGGGCGACGAGAGTATGTTGTTGAAATGCAGTGACTTGGTTGCGGACACGGCACGCTGTGTCCCTACTGGGCTGCGCATGAAAAGAGGGGGCAGTGCCTGTGCATACACTGCCCCCTCATTGGAGTACTTGTCTATGAAGATTTTACAGTCTCTTCGGTGTTAGTGTCTCTCACTCGGCTTCGCCGCCGTTGAGGTTATTGCCATCGCCGTTCCAGTCCATGAGGTACACGCCACGGAGGGAGAGCTTGTCTTTGCCGATTCTGAGGTTCATGTTGTAGGCGCATCCGGCTTCGAGTCTGATGCCTCCGGCAGGCACGGTGTATGAGTAGGCCTTGCCGTTGCTCATGTATACGGTGATCATGCGCTCGCCGGGCTTCTGTCCCTTGCTGGGGAAGAATATGGCCTCGTATGCGTTGCCGTCTAATGCCTCAATCTGGTGCATGTTCACATCGGCATAACTGTCGCCGTTTGCGGCTGTGACAGCGTTTTTGATGTCCGGTCGTGTGATGTTAATCATCACACAGCCGGCAGTCTGGCGTATTACCACTTTTTGGACAGACACGTCCTTGCCGTCAAACTCGTCGCCCATGGTGAGGTTCAGCGTGAGTTTCACCAGCGCGTGTTTCATGAGCAGGTTGAGTGTTTTTGAAGCGTCGAGGTCTCTGCTTGGCACGAAATCCTGTTTGCATTCGTATACGAAGTCAGCTCCCTCAATGCCGGCAGACTGGTCTGTTGGGATATTGAATGTTATGTAACGAGCTGCGACTCCATCGATGAGGTAGGGCGAGTATGCGTATATTTCAACGGGGGTGTCAGCACCGGGCCAAAGCACCATGGTGCTTGACGACCAGCTGCCGCCGTTGTTGGTCCACATCACGTTTTCCGAGTTGTAGCGGGTCTCGCTTTCAGAAGAGGCTTTCAGGAAGAAGCCGAGGTTGTCGCCGGTGTATTCAGTCGCGCTGCGGAGTTCCGGTTCGGCGATTGCGGTGCGTATGCGCACCCGTCCGTCCTCGGGGTAGTTGCCGTTGGGGTTTGGCTCGTTGTCACTACCGCAAGAGGCGAGCATGGCTGCTGCGGCAATGATGTATGAATATCGTGTATATTTCATTGTTGGTAAATCATTTAATAGTTGCAGCAGATGTTATTTTGCGGTTATGTCATGCGACGAAGTCTCCGGTGCGCCAGACACGCCGATTGCGTTTGCGCCGCCGGCTTTCGCGCTGTAGTACCAGCAAGCTGTTGTCTTGTTGTCCTTGAAGTCATAGCCTATCAATGCGCCGACGTACTGGTTGCCGTTGACGGCAGAAGTGTCGAGCGTGCCGGTGAAGCAGCAGTCAACGGCCTCGCCGTAGTACATGTAGCCGATAAGGCCGCCGAGACGGCTCTCCCAAGTTCCGTTGTTGACCTGCGAAACCTTGCCGCTTGCCGAGCAGCCTATCATATAGCCCTTGTATTCGTCGATGTCGTCGCCGAGCCTGCCGGTGAAGCCACCCACGTTCCAGTCGGTGGCATTGACATCTGCAGATGTGGTGCAGTATTTAGCCGTGGATCCGTACCACAGGCAACCGGTGAAGCCGCCGACAGCCCATGTGCCTGACACCTTGCCCGCTGCAGAGCAGTTGATGAATTTGGTCTTGAATGAGTTGCCCACGAGAGCGCCGCAGTCATTGCCGCCGTTTACGACCGTATTTGCGCTGCAGTCGTAGATGCTTCCGTAGGACACGCTTCCGATGAGGCCGCCCAGGAAATATCCGGCAGTGACAGTGCCGCTCACATGGCAGTTGGAGATGGCTGGTTCATTCGGGTACACGGAGTTCATTATGCCTCCGAGGATGCCCGCTTGGCGGTCAGCCTGTATGTTTGCGCCCTTGATGGTCAGGTTCTTGACGGTGTGCCCGTTGTTTGCGGCCGGGCCGATGAAGCCGAAGAAGCCAGCAGCTTCATTTGTGCCGGTCTTGTTGACGGCGAGGTTGTAGATCGTGTGTCCGTTGCCGTCGAAAGAGCCGCTGAAGCTGTTGCCGTTAGGCTCGTTGTAGCGGCCTATGGGAGTCCATTCGTGTCCGCCGAGGTCGATGTCGTTGGCGAGGCGGAAAAATTTGTTGTAGAACGAGGGGTTCTCGCCGGCGCCGGAATTGACGCGCTGCGCGATGTACTGGAGCTGTGCAGCTGTACGGATGATGTACGGGTCTTCCTCGGTGCCTGTGCCTTCGGTCAGGCCAGTAGCTACGGAAGTGCCGTCCCAAACGTCCATTTCCTCTGCATCTGTCTCGCCGTCCTCGAGGGCTGCGCCTTCCTCCCAGTCAGACACAAGCACGTTGCCTACTGTAAGGAAGTCCTTGCCGACGGTTACGGGGAGTGTGTAGCAGTAGTTGCTCTCGAATGTGAGTGCTTCGGGCGAGTTCCAGGTGTATGTCTTTCCGTTGATATTGATAGCGATGCCGAATTTGCCGCCCTCGAGGGTGGAGGGAATGACGAGAGCCTCATATTCGGCAGTCGCCTTGGAGCTGTCGCCCTCGCCGGGAGTAAACGCTGTCGGGCAAGCGGCAATTTCTGACTCTCCTGTATAGGAAGCGTCTGACCACCGCTCATAATCCGGCTCAAAATACCGCTGTACGGCGGTTCCGTTCACCTTGAGGTACTCAATCGGGTTTTGGGTTGTGCCCGGGACACGGTTGAACTCGGTCGCCATAGTCACCTTGACTTTCACTTTGGCCTTGAGGTGGTTGAAGTATAGGCTCACCTTGCCGTCCATAGCAGTCTGCAGTGACATTTTCGGCGGAGCGTACAGCACGTCAGCCACTTTCACCCAGGCATCGCTTGACTGGCAGCTTTCAGTGGTGATCAGAGCCTTGTCGTAGCCGTCCTTTTGCAGCAGCTGGCCGTTCATGCAGAGTGCAGACACCGTAATTGGAGTCTTGCTGTCAGCCCAGAGCATCTGCACCGGCTCGCCCACATTGTCTCCGGTTGTAGTCTGGTCGGTTATTGCATAGCTTTTCCAGCCTGTGGCCTCGTTTTTCATAGCCACATAGTAGCTGTATTTCGGGCCGGCGTTGCTCACGACCTTGAGCATGAACGTCGGTATTTCGGAGTCGTCCTCGATGCCGGCGCGGGTGCTGTTGAGCGAGGTGACTACCTGTATCTCGTTGCTCCAGTTGTCCGGTTCCATGTCCTGCGAACAGGAGGCCAGCATGGCGGGCAATGCCCCCAGGAGCAGAATGTTCTTGTATAGTTTCATAGATGAGTGTTTGAATTGTCAGTTATGGTAATGGGGTTAGTCCATGGCTTCGCCGCCGTTGATTTCCTCGCCCTCGGCCCAATTGTTGATGGTTATGTCGCCGAGTGTGATTTCGTCACGACCTACGATGAGGTTTACGGTGGTGTACTTGCCGCTTTCGAGGCGTATGTCAGAGTTGTGGCGGTATGTGTAGTCCTTGCCTCCGATGCGCACATGGATTACGGATATGCCCTTCTGGGGGATGATAATCGAGGCGTACTGTGCATTGGCGGTGACGGTGGGCAGTGTCAGCTCTGCCTTGTTTGAAGTCCAGGCCTTCACGTCCTGCGTCAGGTAGTTGACGGTAGCGCCGCCCGCAGTGTCCTCCACTCTCACGTTCTCGACAGTCGGAGTGCCGCCCCACTGGTTGCGGTATTCGAGGTTGACTATCAGCTTTGCCATAACGTGGTTGAAGGTGAGGGGCACGGGGTTGTTGCTTGCGTTGATGCCGGTGACGTTAGTGGCAACGAGCAGGTCGCTGGCGAGTTGGTCAGCGACATCGAATGTATAGTCTGCCGCAGTGAGGCTGCTGACAGGAGTTTCAGAAGAGGGGTATACGCCGATGAAATAGTGCGGAGTCACCATGTCTTTCCAGAGCATCTGCGGCTCAGACACCCAAACGCCGGAGGTGAGGGTGTTGATAGCGTTGTTGACCACACGGTCGGCTTCGAGCGGCGCGGTAGCAGCGTCGCCGGTCCATGCGTAGATGCTGATCTTGTCGCCTTCGGTGAATGTCTGCTCACCGTCGTTGTTAGCCATGCGCGACAGGCCGTCGATGCTGGTGGACACAGTGATGTATTTGGCTTTCTCCACGGGAGTTTCGCCGTCGCTGCTGCATGCCGTCAGGGCGAGGGCAGCAGCTGCTACAGGGATAAGGAACAATTTGTTATTCATATTCTTAGAGTTAGATGATTTCGTTTTGCGGCAGTGTGAAATTCCCCTCGTTCACTGCCGAGGCGGCTTATTCCTCGGGGTTGAGTACTTCACCGTTGATAATCCACCCTTCGGTCCAGCCGTTGATGGATATGGCGGACAGGCGCATGAAAGGCTTCATGTCCTGGTATTTCATTTCGATGATGTACTTGCCGGCGGGCTTCATTACCGGAGCCTCGAGCGTGTAGTCGTAGCCTTTGCCGTCAGCCATGGCCAGGTGCAGGGAGAGGCGAGACCAGTCTGCCCCTGTGACGGTAGGCATAAGATGTAAGGTAGTGGTCAGCAGGACAGCGTCTGATGATTTAGTACTTTGAATTTCTGTGGGGAGGGTTTCGGCGGTGGCAATGCCGAAATTGCCCTCCGGGTCTTTAAGCACCGGGAATAATCCGGTAGAAGAATTGTTTACGTACCCCGAGAGGATTGCGTTCTCGGGTATTCCCTCGATTCTGATGGTCAGTTCAGAGAGAATGCGTTTCAAGGGCACTTGCGCCTTGGTGATGCTGCTGCCGGCGACAGTGACGGCAGTGACACCATAGTGGGCATGTTTGGGCGATGAGCTTGGTTCGCCAATGCGAAATAATAAGTTCTCGTATGATATCAGACTGTTATCAGCTGACTTGTCTGCTTCAAACGGTGCGACCAGGTTTGTGGCAGCGACGACGGTGTAGTTGCCTGCGGGAAGAGGATGGAGGGTGCGTGCCAGCTGCCGCGTGTCGCTGTATTCGTATTCGCCGGCGAGGGAGCCGTCGTCGGTGTTGTATATCCACAGCTTGATGTCGCCGACCGGTGTGCCGAGGTCGTCCTCGTCCATCCACGACAGCGACACCGCGAGGCCGTGCTCGCCTTCATGCTCCTCCTTGTCGCAGGAGGAGAACAGGGCGGCGAGGCAGACAGCCGCGCATGACAATAATAGGGTAATAGAATCGTGTATAAGTCTCATGTCACTGTTTGGTTGAGTGTTTGTCTGCGCAGCTGCTGCTTGTCGAAACGCGGCGTGCCTTGCTGTTGTCAGTCTCGTTGCGGTCTATGCCGTTGCCTATGGCGGTAATCCGTTCGGCATCTATGCCGTGGCTTGTGAGCCACGATTTGACAGTCTCGGCACGCTGGCGTGATATGCGGTCGTTGACTGCGACGCTGCCTGTCGCGTCGCACCATCCGTTTAGGGTCACTTTCATTTCCGGGTTCGCGTTGAGCAGGTCAAGTATCTGCTGCATTTTCGCTTGCTGGGAGGCTGTGATGTCTGTGCGGTTGAAGGGGAAGTAGACATCGGGGAATGTCACGCGGTTCTCTTCGCCTTCGGCAGCAATGGTCACGGCGTTCTTGCCCTCGCCAGCGGTGACCGTGGCTGGCGTTTCCGCCGGCGGTACGGTTGTCTCTGCCGCTGTCGGCTCGGGCTGCTTTTCGGGACATTCTGTCACCACAGGCCTCAATCCGTATTCCGGCTCTTCTGTCTGGGGTATGTCTGCGGCAGCTTTCTTCTTTGTGCTTCCGAATGACAGCCCGAGGCGGATGCCGCTTTCCCAGATGAAGTTGGAGTGGTGTATGTGCTTTGGCATGCCGTCGATGCGCTGTCCGCAGAACGAGGTTATGCCGGAGTAAATGCCGAGCGAGAAGTTCGCCGTCAGGCTGTATGCAGCTCGTATGTCGCCGCCGTATGCGAAGTGCCAGCGGGTGTTGCCCTTGAGTGCTGTGTGGCCGCCCTCAATCGTCTTTATTGTGGCTTTCGTGCCGGCAGCGGCTATCATAGGCGACAGCTCGAGCGTCCAGCGGCTACCGCGTGTGTTGGCGGCAAGGCCGAGCAGGTTGACGTTGAGGCGCACGCCGTACCGCTGCGCCGTGATGTCACTGCGCAGAGCGGAATAATCCCAGCCGTCCATGTTGAGTACAGGCGCGTAGTACATCATTCCGTCGCTGCCGAGCCAGTAGTCGCTTGCCTCGCAACAGGGCCTTGCTGATGTGGCGACAGACGTGTATTTGGCGAACAGCTCTGCGGACAGGACGGTGTTGAACCGGTAACCGCCATGTATGCCGGCTGACCAGCCGGCGCGTGCCTTGTCGTGACCGAAGCTGCTGAACGTGCTTGTGGCGAAAGGCACGCCGCCCTCGATGCCGGCATACCAGCTGGGGTATGGGTCATCGGCGGCATACGTCTTCATAGCAGGCAGCGTCATCGCTATGGCGACAAGATATGGGACTGCTTTTGTCAGCCTTATATACATCGGGTGTGTTTTAGAAGTGTTCGATTCAATTCTTATTCCCTTGCGACAGCCGCGTGTCGAGTAGAGGCAGAGGAAGTTTCCCGAGCAACGCAAAATGTCACGCTGCAAAATTACAAAGCATCTTTGAGCCGTGTGGCGAGAAGCAGCCGCAAAGTGTTGCGGCTGAAATAGGGTCTGTGAATTTTAACTTTCCTCTCGCGTCTATTGTATCCTCGTAAGAGGAAATTCATTGCTTTTGAAGTGTACTTAGTCGTGCGAATTTTTCTTTTGGCGAATATGCTCGTTGCTTCTAAGGCATAGTTGGCGTTTGTAATTGTCAGATTTTCAGCCGTTTCGTTTTTAAAGTCATAAATGTACCTCCGAAACGATGTCGGCATCGATGTTTTGGACGTTTTTCTTGGCCTTGCAATAGGCAGTGTTGGACACAAAGCCGGCAGCGTCGGCAATCTCCGCTTGCTTGGCCTCCGGGTGCGCGTCGATGTACTGGCGGGCATATTCGAGGCGGAACATGTTTATGAGCCTGTAGTATCCTATCGCGGCGATGAAGCGGCTTGCCGGCGCTATCATACCCTGGTTGATTTCGGCAATTACATCCGACTTCTTCAGGTGCTTTTCCTTGTATTTGGCGAGTATGACCTCGATGACGGCCCGCTTCACATCGTCGCTGTACGGTGTGGCCTGCTGTGTTTCGGCAGAGCTGCCGCCGGCAATCTCAGCGGCAGCTGCATCTGCCGCTTCGGGCTCTGTTGCTGCGGTGGCTTCCGTTGTCTTGTCGTTGCTCGAGATGCGTTGAGGGTTGAGTATCATGCACAGGAACATCAGAGCCCACGCGGAGGCCAATAGGTCGAGTACAAATTTCAGCAAGCGGCTGTCGGCGATGACGATGCACCACATCAGCGCGATGTATGCCAGCGGCATCCATACCACCCTGTTGGCGAATACGTGGGGGAAGTCGTCCTCGGTGGCGTAGTTCTGAGTGTGGAACTCGCGGATTTTGTTCTGTAGTTTCTTAGTGACGAATACGAGGCGTGCGGTCAGCATAAGGCTGAACGCTCCGACAACCCACCACAGCCACGACAGCTGCTGCTCAAACCACTGGCTGTCAACGAGCACCGCGACGAACATTGCGGCGAGCATCGCCATTGGCGCGATGAAAAGCACCTGGTTTATCCTCTCTTCGAGCTTTTGCAGGCTGAAATAGCGCATTATCAGCAGGGAGACTATTGCCGGGTAGAACATGATGCCGAAAATCCCTGCGTAGTGCCATGCCCCCGGGTCTGCCGGGCTGAGGTAATAGGGAAGGTACATCAGGATGCCGGCATAGAAGAATGTGGTCTGCTTGCGTGCCGGGAAGTGGAAGTCTGCGTTGTCGCGGTATGGGCGGCAGACGTGAAACCAGCGGACTATGGCGCAGACCATGCACGTGACCATGAGCACGAGACAGGCGTCAGCGCACCAGGAATAAGGAATTGCGGGGTTGTCCATTTTTCACAGCATGAATATAGTCTCGCAAAAGTACAAAATAATCCGTTGCAATGGGCATCAGCGGCGCGTTATTTCTGAATTAATTCACTATTCGGGGTGCTGAAGCCGCGTATGTCCCTTTGACTTCCCCAGAATTATTGCTATCTTTGCCGTCTAAAACTCGACAGAGATGATAGAGGACCACATCATAAACAAGGAAAGCAACGAGAGTGCGGTACTCGTAGGCCTCGTGACGCAGCAGCAGCCGGAGACGAAGTGCAACGAGTATCTCGACGAGCTGGCGTTCCTGGCGCGTACCGCCGGGGCAGAGCCGTCGCGCCGTTTCGTGCAGCGGCTTGACTATCCCAACCCGCGCACATACGTCGGCAAGGGAAAGCTCGAGGAGATACGCCAGTACATCGAGGACAACGACACGGGTCTGGTGATATTTGACGACGACCTGTCGCCCAAGCAGGTGCTGAACGTGGAGCGGGAGCTGAAAGTGAAGATACTGGACCGCACGAGCCTGATACTCGACATATTCGCCCGCCGCGCCCAGACGGCGACTGCCCGCACGCAGGTGGAGCTGGCGCAGTACCAGTACCTGCTGCCGCGCCTTACGCGAATGTGGACGCACCTCGAGCGGCAGCGCGGCGGCATCGGCATGCGCGGCCCGGGCGAAACGCAGATCGAGACTGACCGCCGTATCATCCTCGACAAGATTTCGCGCCTCAAGGAGGAGCTGCGCCACATCGACCGGCAGAAGAGCATACAGCGCAAGAACCGTGGCAAACTCACGCGCATCGCGCTGGTGGGGTATACCAACGTGGGCAAGTCAACGCTTATGAACCTGCTGAGCAAAAGCGACGTGTTTGCCGAGAACAAGCTGTTCGCCACCCTCGACACCACTGTCCGCAAGGTGACCATAGAGAACCTGCCGTTTCTGCTCACCGACACCGTCGGCTTCATCCGCAAGCTGCCGACACACCTCGTGGATTCGTTCAAGTCGACGCTCGACGAGGTGCGCGAGGCGGATGTGCTTGTCCATGTGGTCGATGTGAGTCATCCGCAGTTTGAGGAGCAGGTGGAGGTGGTGGGCCGCACCCTCGCCGACGTGTGCGGCTCTGCCGGCAAGCCTGTCATCATGGTCTTCAACAAGATAGATGCGTTCACCTACGAGCCGAAAGACCCGGACGACCTCACGCCGGCTACGCGCCGCAACATACCTCTCTCGGAGTTTGAGAAAACGTGGATGGCCCGCACCGGGGGCAACTGCGTGTTCATCTCCGCACGCGAGAAGACCAACATAGACGCTCTGAAAGCACTCCTCTACCAGAAGGCGAAGGAGATCCATGCGGAGCGTTTCCCGTACAACGATTTCCTCTACCAGAAATATGACGAAGATGAGTTGCCAATGTCCTGAGCGCCGTCAGCTGCGGTGGTGGGAACGCCAGCAGCTTGAGCGGCAAGGCTGCCGCTCAAGCGAGTGGGAGCGTGTGCGCATAACTGACGGCACCGACCTGTCGCTGGTGCGGTGTGTCCGTTTCTGCGGCGACGTGTCGATAGGGTCGTTGGGCAGCGACGGGAATGTGCCGGACAGCGGCATCGAGAACGCACGCATCTGTGACTGCACTATCGGAGACAACGTGACCATACGCAACATAGGCGGCGCACTGCGCGGCTGCCGTGTCGGCGACCGCGCCATAATCGAGAATACCGCCCGCGTGGAGTTTGAGCCGGCTGCCTCGTGCGGCTTGCTGACGGCGGTCAATGTGCTGGACGAGACCGGCTCGCGCCCGGTGTACATATACCCCGGGCTGTCGGCGCAGGTGGCGTGGCTGTCGGCGCACTATCCGCATTGGGCGGAGGAGACGCTCCGGCCGATGCTCGACGAGCGGTTTGACGTGTGCGCAGTGCCGCCGGCAATAGGCGCGGACGCGGTGATACGCGACTGTGGCCCGCTGGTCAATGTGCGTGTGTATGACGGCGTTACGATACAGGGTGCACGGTCGCTCAAAAACGGCATGGTGGTCAACAATGCCCCGCGCGGCCGCGAACTCGCATACATCGGCAGCGGGGTTGATGCCGAGAATTTCATAGTAGAGGACGGTGTCGTTGACAGCGGTTCGCTGCTGCGCAACTGCTATGTGGGCCAGGGCGTTGTCGTTGACAAGGGTTTCACCGCCCACGACACGCTCATGTTTGCCAATACCTCGCTTGAGAACGGCGAGGCGTGTGCCGTATTCGCCGGGCCGTACACCGTCAGCATGCACAAGTCGTCGCTGCTGATAGGGTGCGAGCTGTCGTTCATGAATGCCGGTTCGGGGACTAACCAGAGCAACCACATGTACAAGCTTGGGCCGGTGCATTGGGGCATCATGCAGCGCGGTGTCAAGACAGCCAGCAGCTCATACGTCATGTGGGGGGCGAAGATAGGAGCGTTCTCGATGATAATGGGCACGCACAAGAACCACCCGGACACGTCAGACTTCCCCTTCTCATACATATTCGGAGACGAGAAGGGCGCGACGACAGTCGTCCCCGGCATGATGCTGCGCAGCTGCGGGCTTGCGCGTGACGAGAAGAAATGGCCTGTGCGCGACCGGCGGCTGAAGCGTCGCATACCGATGCATGACCGCATCAACTTCCCGGTGCTCAATCCCGTGACGGTGAGCGCAATGGCGAGTGCAATGGAGTTGATAGACTCACTGATAGCCAAAGGCCCTGACGACGACCTGTTCATCCGCCACAAGGGAATGAAATTCCGTGCCTCGAGCCTTGACCGCGCCAAAAAATACTATACACTCGCCATAGCGCATTACTTGCAAACCATATTGGGTGACGAGCCGTTTCCCGAGGCGGCAGGTGTCAGCGGAGCGGTGAAATGGGTGGATGCCGGCGGGCAGACTGTTACAGCCGCTGATGTCGAAGCCGCCATGCAGTCAGAGTCGCTGGCAGACATCGAAGCTGTGTTCACCCGTGCCGCCGAGGCGTTTGCCGACCGCGAGAAAGCGTGGATAGCCGCGACGCTGCGTGAGTATTGGGCTGGTCGGCGAGGGCTGATGAAGGAGTATTCCGAACAGTATCTGCAGCTGACAGCTGACGACCGCGCCTCATATCGCCGCTCCCTCGACGAGGAAACGGCAATGCTGCTGTCATAGCCGAGGTTGTGTTTAACCGCCTGAAACAGCGAAAAATACGACCCACTGCGCGAAAAACGCAAAAAATATGGCGTGAAAGTTCGGAGTGTCGGAATTTATTCGTAATTTTGCGCCACTCAAAGCCTTAACGGCTGCGAGCCGAGAATTATTAACCCTATTTATTAACTAATTTAATGAGTGAATTGAAAAATACTCAGAGCCCTATCGAAGACTTCGATTGGGAAGCCTACGAAATGGGCGAAACAGCTGGTTCGAAGAACAAGCGTGAGGATCTGATGAAGACCTACGACGAGTCTCTTAAGACAGCTAAGGACAATGAGGTAGTGACTGGCGTGGTGAAATCTATCACCAAGCGTGAAGTTCGTGTCGACATAGGCATGAAGTCAGACGCCATCATCCCCATCAGCGAGTTCCGTTACAATCCCGACCTGAAAGAGGGTGACGAGGTGGAAGTATACATCGAGTCACTGGAGGACAAGAACGGCCAGCTCAAACTTTCCCACAAGAAAGCCTGCCAGACACGCTCTTGGGACCGTGTAAACCAGGCGCTCGAAAACGACGAAATCATCAAGGGCTACGTCAAGAGCCGCACCAAGGGCGGTATGATCGTCGATGTGTTCGGCATCGAGGCATTCCTCCCCGGTTCGCAGATCGACGTGCGCCCCATACGTGACTACGACGTGTTCGTGGACAAGACCATGGAGTTCAAGGTTGTGAAAATCAACCAGGAATACAAGAACGTCGTTGTCAGCCATAAGGCGCTCATCGAGGCAGAACTCGAGGCACAGAAGAAGGAAATCATCTCCAAGCTCGAAAAGGGCCAGGTGCTCGAGGGCAAGGTGAAGAACATCACTCCCTACGGAGTATTTGTTGACCTCGGCGGCGTAGATGGCCTGGTACACATCACCGACCTGAGCTGGGGCCGCGTTTCCGACCCTCGCGAGGTGGTACAGCTCGACCAGGACATCAAGGTCGTTATCCTCGATTTCGACAACGAGAAGAAGCGCATCGCCCTCGGACTCAAGCAGCTCCAGCCGCATCCCTGGGACAGCCTCGACCCCAACCTCAAGGTGGGCGACCATGTTCACGGCCGCGTAGTGGTGATGACAGACTACGGCGCATTTGTAGAAGTGCAGCCGGGCATCGAAGGCCTCATCCACGTGTCTGAAATGTCATGGAGCCAGCACCTCCGTTCCGCGCAGGACTTCCTGAAAGTCGGCGACGAGGTGGAGGCCGTAGTGCTGACGCTCGACCGCGAGGACCGCAAGATGAGCCTCGGCATCAAGCAGCT
>DHKE01000014.1:12721-12863 GCA_002404675.1 Porphyromonadaceae bacterium UBA4702
GCGTTGACGGTCTCATCCACATCTCCGACCTCAGCTGGACCAAGAAGATCAAACACCCCAGCGAGTTTATCCAGGTGGGCGCAGACATCGAGGTTGTAGTGCTCGAGATCGACAAGGACAACCGTCGCTTGAGCCTCGGCCA
>DHKE01000014.1:12910-13140 GCA_002404675.1 Porphyromonadaceae bacterium UBA4702
CTCGAGGAGAATCCTTGGGACGTATTCGAGACAGTCTTCACTGTCGGCTCAATCCACGAGGGTCGTGTCATCGAGGTTATGGACAAGGGCGCAGTCATCGCACTCGAATACGGCGTTGAGGGCTTCGCAACTCCCAAGCACCTCGTCAAGGAAGACGGCACACAGGCCAAGCTCGACGACAAACTCCCCTTCAAGGTCATCGAGTTTAACAAGGACAGCAAGCGCATCAT
>DHKE01000014.1:13165-15368 GCA_002404675.1 Porphyromonadaceae bacterium UBA4702
TCATCCTCAGCCACAGCCGCATCGCCGAAGATGCTACCAAGGCAGAGCGCCGCGCAGAGCGTCCGGCACGCCGCCAGAACAACCGTCGCGACGAGGAGCAGATTGTAGCCCCTCAGATTGAGAAGACAACTCTCGGCGACCTCTCCGCACTTCAGGCTCTGAAAGAGAAGATGGAGAAGGACGAGAACAACGGATAATTACCATTGTCCCTGACGATAACGAAGCGGGTGCACCATATGGTGTACCCGCTCTTTTATTTGAGTTTCCCGTGCGGAGCGTTCAGCCGCCAGAGGTGTCAGTACGGTTTTCGGTATTTGTCAGCACCAGCGTCTTCAGAGGCTTCCTCGAGGATGCTCAGGTAGGAGGTGTAGCGGCTCTGCGAGATGTAATGCTGCTCGAGAGCGTCCAGGACGGCGCACCCCGGTTCGCCTATGTGCTTGCAGTCGCTGTAGCGGCAGCTGGCGGACGCCCTGAATATTTCGGGGAAATAGTGCGACACGGATGCCGGCTCGAAGTCGATGACCCCGAAGCCTTTCACCCCGGGGATGTCGATGATGTACCCTCCGCCGGGTATCTCTATCATCTCCGAGAATGTGGTGGTGTGCGTGCCTGTATGGTGGATGTCGGAAATCTCTCCTGTCCGCAGGTTCGCTCCCGGGACAATGGCGTTGATGATTGACGATTTGCCCACGCCGCTGTTTCCGGCGAGCAGCGTGGTCTTCCCGGCTATGGTATTGCGCAGTTGTTTGAGACCCTCGCCGGTGGAGGCGGAGGTGAAAATGACCTCATAGCCAATTTGCGTGTAGAGTGTGCGCAGAGCCTCTGCGAGCTGGCGGTCATCATCGTCCCACATGTCGCTCTTGTTGATGACAAGCGATGCTGGGATGGCGTAAGCCTCGGCAGTGGCGAGGAAGCGGTCAATGAACGTGGTTGTCGTCTCCGGCTCGCGCAACGTGGCTGCGAGGACGGCGCGGTCAAGGTTGGCGGCAAGGATATGCGATTCCTTGGAAAGGTTTGAGGCACGGCGGATTATGTAGTTTCGGCGCGGCAGCACTGCGGTTATGTAGTCCGCGTCGTCGGCTGCTTTTGCCACCGTCACGCGGTCGCCGACAGCCACCGGGTTGGTGGTGCGTATGCCGCGTATGCGCAGGTTGCCCTTGACGCGGCATGCGGCGTCGCCGCCGGAATCGAGCCGCACGGTGTATGCGCTGCCGGTATTGCGCGTGACCGTCCCCTCTTGCAGCGTGGACGTGTCTATGGTGTTGCGTGTCTTTTTCTTTGCCATATATAATGTATAACGCCTCCGCCGGCGATTAATTACACGTCCCGCAATTTCTTTCTCGCTATTGCGGTTAGCGGATTATTTATTACCTTTGCGGCGACAATGCATTATTGACCGATAAAATCTTAAGGTAAAATGACTATTGAATCTATTGGAACAAATGCCGGCGCGGTGTACCAGGCTCTTGATGCCGCACCCGGCCGGACACTCGGCATGAAAGGCCTGCGCAAGGCGACCAAGCTGAAGAAGGATGAAATCCTGCCGGCACTCGGATGGCTCGGCAGAGAAGGCAAGATCTGCCTCGCCTCAGAGGGCGAAGAAATCACCGTGACACTGGCGTAAGCCTCTGCTCGCGGAGCATGAAAAAATCCCGGAAACATCGGATATGTCCGATACCCGGGATTTGCTATGCGTGTTCGTATGTATTTATTTCCGGAAGACGACGGTCTGTATGACGCGCACAGGCACTGCCTTGCCGTCGATGCGTCCCGGCGACCAGTGCGGCATGTCGGAGATGATGCGGGCCGCCTCCGTGTTGAGCGATTTCTCAACGCCTCGCAGTACCGCCACGTCGGAAACCGAGCCGTCGGCATTGACCACAAACGACAGCGTCACGCGCCCCTGTATGCCCTTGCGGTATGCCCGCTTGGGGTACTGCCTTGTCCGGTTGATGTAGCGCAGCAGCATTGTGTCGCCCCCCGGGAATGTGGGCTTTTCGTCCACGAAGTCATATTCGTACACTTCGCGGTATGTGCTGTGAACGCACGCATCGCTGCAACGCACATAGACTGTCTGCGACGCGGCCGTCAGGGGTGCTGACAGCGACAGCCCCACAAGCATGGGGAGGAATGTCTTCTTGAACTTGGACATGTTCGTATCTATTCAGTTTCCAGATGCAAATATAGCGAGCCGCCCCATACG
>DHKE01000096.1:0-27050 GCA_002404675.1 Porphyromonadaceae bacterium UBA4702
CTTGAAGCGCAGGGCCGCGCGGACGACAGATTACTGTCCTCCGCGCGGTCCCCGCCTTTTTTGCCCTTAGTGCCTTTAAGGCCCTTAAGGACGCTGGGGAGGGCGCTGTCGGTTTTGGGTTGAGAAAGGTTTTTGCGTGCCCAAAGGCGAGCCTGTCCGGCTGCGCCTCTGGGCAATTATCGGTTGTCGCGGCTGTCAATATTCGCTGTAGGTGGTGGGGGTATCAACAACCATCATTGTGTCCATGACCATGTCGGTGTCTACCACTGCTGCTTCAGTTGTGTCTGCCAAAGTGTCGTAGTCTACCCCCGACTTTTCAGCCTCTATTGCTCGGCTGGCATCGCCAGATACATCAGACATGGCGAATGACACTCGGGCATTCGTTGTAACCCCGACGTCGCTGAAGTTTTCACGGCACACATCTTTGCCGTCCAGGTCAATGATTGAGAAGCTGGGGCTTTTACCAGCCAGAAGGTTGTCGCTGTTAATGGGAATGATTTCTCCTTCACGGAATGAGATTATCACTTCGTCCTTATTGTTTATTACGCCCCATTTGTCGTCCTTCTCCGCCAGGTAAAGGTCTTGGTGTTTTCCCTTCTTGTCGAAGAGAGCATTGTAGGGCAACAGCCTGTCGTATTTTGCCCGGATTACTGTTTCTCCGTTCAGGTCTTTCAGACCATATGAATCCTCCTGTTGGAAAACTACCATATTGTCATAGACACCGAGATACTGCAGCATGGAGGAGTAGCTCCATGCCCCGATTGTGCAAACGCGCTTACCGGTCTTGTCAAGCACGAAAGCATTGTCACTGCTGTCTGCCGCTATGAGATAACCGTTGACAAACTGTGAACAGCCAGTGTATCCCTTTGTGGAGAACAGGACTTTGCCAGATGTGTCTACGGCGACAAGGTTTGTTGCGGGGGCGTCTAATCCTCCTGTGTATTGGGCCATTATCGCGATGCCATCTTCAGAGAAAAAACTGTAGCAGCTGTCGTATGTCGGCTTTACTACAATCTCTCCCTTTTCGTTTATGAAGCCAAATTTGTTGTCAGTTGTCACAATTATTGCATAGCCGTTGACGAAATTCGAGGCGATTTTTATCGAGCTGTTGAGGGTGGCTATGGTTTCGCATTTGTCGTTGATTACGTTGATGGCCTTGCCCTTTGGCGTGGCGACGGCGATGCCGTTCTCGCTGAACGCCGACGCGCTGACATAGCTCTCCTTGTTGATAGGCTTGGTCACGTTGTCAACGGAGAAATAGTCGTACAGCCCCTCGTCGTTCTGGACGCAGAATTTGTCGCCGACAATGGCGGAGGGCTGGTTCTTGAACTCATCGCGGTGGATGATTTCGCCGGAGTTCACGTCGACGATGCTCCAGCGGTCGGAGTCTACGAGTTTCACGGCGGCATAGCGGGTCTCGGACTTGTCGCCGGAGAGCAGATTGCATGAGGCCAGTGTGATGACGGCGATGACAGCCGCCGCCCATGCGGTCAGAGTTTTGGTATTAAACATAATCGGTTATTTTGATGGTTTTGGTTCAGTCTGGTTTTGGTCAATGTTTCCTGCTGCAAATATAGTCCTTTTCAGTCATATATGCGTAATTTTTGCATCTGTTTCCGTCAAGTTTTTAGGAGGCGGGTTTGTGAGTTCGGAAAAAAATCGCTAATTTTGCGGCAAACATTTGGAGATGCCGGTTTCGGCATCAACGGGATTTCAAGTCCGGGTAGGGTCAATGATGCCCAGCCCGGGTTAGTTTATATTTTATACGAAAACAAAAACAACCGACAAAATGGCTACATATCTGACACAAGAGGGATATGACAAGAAGATGGCAGAGCTGTCCGCACTCGAGGCACAGCGTCCGGCTATCAAGGCTGCCATCGCGGAGGCACGCGACAAGGGAGACCTCTCCGAAAATGCCGAGTATGACGCAGCCAAGGAGGCGCAGGGCATGCTCGAAATGAAGATAGCGAAGCTCAAGGAGCTGATAGCCTCTTCGCGCATCATCGATTCAAGCAAACTCAACACGGAGGAAGTACAGCTGCTCAACACCGTGACCATCAAGAATGCCGCCACGGGAATGACCATGAAATATACCATAGTCACTGAGAGCGAGGGCAACCTGCGCGAGCATAAGCTGGCATCCAACACTCCTATTGCACAGGGGCTGCTGGGGCACCGTGTCGGCGACACGGTGCAGGTGAAGGCTCCTGCGGGCATCATCAACTTTGAAATCGTGAAAATCGAAATCTGAAACATATCAGGGCCATGACCATTTTCTCCAAGATAATCGCCGGCGAAATACCGTGCTACAAGATTGCCGAGGACGAGCAGTTTTTCGCGTTCCTTGACATCAACCCGGTCAACTGGGGGCATACGCTCGTAGTGCCGAAGCGTGAGACGGACTATATATTCGACATCGAGGATGACGAGCTGGCGGCGATGGCGCTTTTCGCCAAGCGTGTGGCGAAGGCTATCCGCAAGGCGCTGCCCTGCCGCAAGGTGGGTGTCACCGTCCTCGGGCTGGAAGTGCCGCACGCGCACATCCACCTTGTGCCGCTCAAGCAGGAGGGGGACATGAACTTCAGCAAGAAGATAGACAACCCCGACCCGGAAAAGATGAAGCAGATAGCCGCTGCCATAGTGGCTGCCTTCGAATAACGTCGAGGGCGGAGCAAGACAGACATAACAGTAAAAAGGGACTCACCTTCCGGTGTATCCCTTTTGTATTTCCAGCTGTTTCCTGTTGGTGGCGGCTTGTATGCTTGGTTGTCAGCAGTTGCAGCCGCTGTTGCCGCAGCCGCCTGCGCAGTCGCCGTCGCTGCAGCTTCCGCCTCCGCAGCCTCCGCAGCAGCCTCCCTTGGGGTGCAGCTCGTCCTCGGTTGCGGGACGCACCATCACTATCTCGCCGTCAAACTTGACGGTCAGGTCGGCAAAGGGGTGGTTGAAGTCCATTGAGACGTGTGTGTCGCCGATTTTCATGACACGGCCCTGCACGCGGTATCCCTCGGAGGTTATCATAGGCACGATAGCGTTCTCCTCGATTTCGTCAGCCATTTTGCCGTCGCGCATGAATATCTCTTTTTCGAGCTGCATGACGTGTTCCTCGTCGCGTTTGCCGAAGGCTGCTTCGGGCGGGAGTGTCATGCTGAACTTGTCTCCCTCTTTCATGTCCTTGATTGCGGCGGCGAGCCCGGGTATGATGCCCTCGGTCACGCCGTAGACCATCACGTCGGGCGCTTTTGCTGTTGCCTTGAACAGTTCCTCGCCGGTTTTGGCGTCAGCCACTGTGTATGCGAAAGCCACAAACATGCCGTCGCTTACCTTATATTCCTTGTTTCCCATATATTCTTGATGATATTTTCGTTGTCGGTAATTTCAGAACTTGTCACTGCGCCGGGGCGTTGTCGGGGTCTTCCTCCTCTTCAGCCGGCACGGCTGCCGCCTCCTCTTCGTCATCGTCTGCGTCTTCCGGGTGCTTGAGTTCAAACTGCTCGGTGGGTATGACCATGTTGAAGAAGAATTTGTCGGCGACCTTGTTTTTGAGCCTCCGTGCGGTCTCCTCTTCCGGTTCGACCTTCAGGATGTCATACCCTGGGTACTGCTCGAAATCGACAGCAACTGCATTGTATCCCAGCAGCTGGACCATGTCGTATTCGTGTGCCGGGTAGATGACGTACCAGGCGTTTTCCACGTCCTCGCCCGTGCCTGTGCTTTTGATAGCCGCGAGCAGGTTTTCGAGGCGGAACTCCCAGAACTTGGCTCGGTAAGTCTTTTCCTTCTCCTTGAGGGCGTGCACGAGGAATGACATGTGGCGCAGGTCAAATGGGTTGTCGTTGAGCGACAGTTCGGCGTATTTGATGAGCGTGTCCACCTCCTGGCGGGTGTGCTTGGAGCGTGTTTTCAGCGGCGCGGTCTTCTCGTCATACGGCGACACACGGTACGGGTCATAGTCCTCCTGGAACATGTAGCCGAGATAGAGGTAGCGGTATTCCTCGGTGGTCATCACCGTGTCGTTCTTCTCGAAACGCTTCATGAGTTTCGGGAAATAGAAGCGGCTTTTGGGGTTGAGGGTCTCTGCCTTGATTTTGTCGAGGTCTGGGCGTTCCACCTTCACGGTCTTCTTGGCCGGAGAGGCGGACACCTGCCGTCCCTGTGCTGCGGCGGTGAAGCAGCCGGCTATCATGACAGCCAGTGCTATGAGTGTTGAGTGCAGTATGCTTGTTTTCATGAGGATAGTCTTGTTAATAGGCATGAGTCGTCATTGTATTTCCCGCGAGACGGCGAGCGCGAGCAGAGCGGCTACACCCGCCATCGCCACGGTTATCACAGTGGGGAAGCCCTTTGCGAGCATGTATCGGAAGAACCGCCCGGTGTGCAGAGCCACGTCCTCTCCCTTGGGTGTGCGAGAGAAGAAGAGCATGCCGGCAAACGCGCCGATTACGGTCAGCAGCACCATAATGCTGTACAGCAGGTGTTCGGCGATGCCGAATGAGAAGGCTGACAGCCCCAGCGCCATGCCTGTTACAGCACCGGCGGTGATGTATGCCGTGCCGCGCCGTTGTGCCTGCAGCACCTGTGGCTGCAACACGGTGACGGCGGTCACGACGAGTGTCATTGCGAGCCATCCGGTGAGTATGACCCCGTTGACTGGCAGCAGCTGGTAGCGTGCGGCATCCTCGGCAAAGCTGATGACGAGCAACGCGAGGTATGACACCACGGGCGCAAGCATCTGCCGGCGCGACATGGTGAGTGCCAACGCTGCCACCCACATCAGACAGCTTATTGTGACGATTACGACTGCCATGTCTGTTAAGCCCGAAGGGCTATATACATAACGCGGATTGCTGCTGTAATATTATTTTGCTACTGCAGTCGAGGGTGTAGTGGCGGTCTGTGCTTCCACTGCCTCGTGACTGTGTATCTCCGGGTATGCCACGCGCGAGTGGTATATGGTGGCAAGCCGCTTTTTGAATGTTGCCCGTACCGTCTCGAGGTCGCGGAATGACAGCGGCGACTCGCGGAACAGCCCGTCGCTGACTTGCGAATCGATGATGCGGTCTACGAGCGAGTTGATGTTTTCCACCGAGAAGTCCTTGAGGCTACGGGAGGCAGCTTCGACGGCATCAGCCATCATCAGCAGCGCGGTCTCGCGTGTCTGCGGGTTGGGCCCGGGATAGCGGAACTTTTCCGGGTCGATGGTTTCGCCGGGGTGCTCGTTGACGGCCGTGTTGTAGAAATACTTGGCGAGGCCGCGGCCGTGGTGTTCGAGTATGAAGTCGATTATCACTTTCGGCAGCTTGTTCTTCTGCGCGAGCTGCACTCCGTATGTGACGTGGCGTATTATCTTGCGTGCGCTGGTCTCCGGGTCGAGGCCGGCGTGCGGGTTTACGCCGTGCTGGTTTTCGGTGAAGAAGAACGGGCTTTCGAGCTTGCCAATGTCATGGTATAGCGCGCCGGTACGCACGAGCTGCACATTGGCGCCTATGGCGAGAGCGGCTTCGGCTGCGAGGGTGGAAACCTGCATTGAGTGCTGGAACGTGCCTGGGGCTTCCTCTGCGAGCTGCCGCAGCAGCGGCGTGTTGATGTCGCTGAGTTCGACGAGCGTGACTGTTGAGGTAAAGCCGAACACTTTCTCGATGATGACTATCAGTATGTATGCAAACGAGAGTATTATGGAGTTGATGCCGAACAGTCCTATCATGTTCCACGAGAAGTGGTCGAGGTCGCCGTTGGCGATTAGCGTTGAGACGAAATAGCTGGCGGAGTATGCGATGAACGACAACAGTGCTGTTCGCACGAGCTGCGAGCGTCGCGACAGCTGGTGTATGCTGAACACCGCCACGAGGCCGACGCACATCTCCATGAAAATGAACTGGAACTGGTATGTCGCCACCAGGGCGCATATCAGCACTGTGGTCAGGAGCGAGAAAATGGCGGTGCGGGAGTCAAAGAATATACGTATCACCACCGGCAACGCCGCGAAGGGCACGAGGTAGATGCCGTTTGAGAAGTTCTCGAACAGGATTATGGTCAGCGCGGAGAACATGGCGATGAATGTCATCAGGAATGTCATCTTGCGCAGGTCGCCGTAGAACTGCGGGCGGTTGAGCGCCATGAACAGGTACAGCAGCACGATGCAGATGAGTATGTACAGCGTCTGTCCGAGCATGAAGTATGTCTGCTGGCTGGCGCCGTGCAGGTTCTTTTGCACCATCTCCTGAAACGTGTTCAGGTTGGTGTATATCTGTGGCGTGATGATTTCGCCGCGGTCCACGATGCGCTGCCCCTTCTTGATGATGCCCTGGGCACCGGTCACGTTGAGGAATTCCTGTTTGCGGTATTTGGTGTCGAGGGCGGAGTCTACCACGACATCGGGGACTATGCTGATGTTCAGTGCTTTCGACAGTTCCTGCGGCATTCCGGCGCCGTCGAGGTTGTGGAAGCGCGAGGTGTATATCGAGTCGATAAACTCAAATGCCTTGACAGGGGTGAACATCTGCGACACGTCCACCGTCCCCACCACGTCCGGGTCGTCGGAAGTTTCGGACATGCGCACTTTCGAGCCAGTGTATTCCGACACCTTGGCATACAGGTCAGGCTCCATTACGCCGACCTCGTATACCTGCGCCAGCAGCTGCTGGACGATGGCTATGTCGTGGCTGTCCGCACTGCCGTATGCGGCAGTGCGGAACCGTTCCGTCACGGTTTTGGGTATACTCGCTTCGCGCTTCACGAAGGGGACGAAATGCTTGTCCACGCTGTCGCGCAGGGTGGTGAGCGACGTGGAGTCGCGCATTATCGGCATGTCAAACGGGGCAGTCAGCAGCGGGTATTTCCACGGCTGGTTCAGCTCGTAGCTGTATGACTGGCGGTCGGCGTGAGGCAGCAGCAGCAGCACGACGGCTGTGAGGACTATTGCCATGCCCACACGTGCCATATTTACCTTTGAGAAAAACTTCATTGTCTTGAGTCTGTGTTATATGTGTTGTCCGGGACGTGTGTCAGCTCATTCGCTTGACGGACTTTATCCCTGAAATCTTCTTGAGTGCGTGGATTATCTTGTCGAGGGTGTCTGTGGTGTCTATCTGCACGGTCATGTCGGCATGGAACACCTCGCCGTCGGCGCGGATGTTGAGGCTGCGTATGTTGATGCCGAGCTGCCTGGAGACATTGCCGGCGATGTCGCCTATCATGCCGGCGCGGTCCAGCCCTTCCATAGAGACGGAGGCCATGAACCGGTCAGCGGTCCCCTCCCACCGTGTTGCGACGAGGCGAGTGCCGTATGCGCTCTTGAGGCGCATTGCGGTGTCGCAGTTCACCTTGTGGACCACCACATTCTCCTCGTCATCGACAAACCCGAGCACGTCGTCTCCCGGGACGGGCGAGCAGCAGGCTGCCAGCCGGTAGTTTGGCGAGCTTCCGGGCCGCAGCACATACACTTCGCCGAGGTTGACATGGTGCGCTTCGGCAGCCGGCATCTCCTCCTTGCGGCGCGACGAGAAGGGGTTGCGCAGCAGTTTGGAGAATATTGACGACTTGGAGCGTCCCACCCACGGCAGGTCTTGCGCCAGCGAGGCGATGTCGCCCCGGGCGAGCATCAGGTAGAACTCTGAGGCGTTCTCCGCCTTGTAGTGGCTGGCAATGCGGTTGAGCAGCTTTCCGCCTGGCTTGACGCCCCGTTGGCGCAGGAAGTCGAGGTATATTTCCTCGCCCTTGCGGGCTTGCAGCCTCCGGTCCTTGCGCAGGATTGAGCGCACGCGGTCGCGGGCCTTGGCGGTATGGCAGGATTCCAGCCATTCGGGCTGCGGCGACTGTGTGTCGGAGGTTATGATTTCCACCTGGTCGCCGCTGTCGAGTATGTGCGACAGCGGGACGAGCTTGTGGCTTATCTTGCCCGCCATGCAGTGTATTCCGAGTTCGGAGTGTATGGCGAATGCCATGTCGAGCACCGACGAGCCGGCGGGCAGCGTGTACAGGTCGCCCTTGGGCGTGAACACGTATATCTCTCGGGAGAAGAGGTTGAGCTTGATGGTGTCGAGCACGTCGATGGCGTTAGGCTCGGGGTTGGCGAGGATGTCCTTGATGGTGCGTATCCAGTTGTCGAGCTCCGTCTCGTCCTCGTACACGCCGCTCTTGTATTTCCAGTGGGCGGCATATCCCAGCTCGGCGATGTCGTCCATCTTGCGCGAGCGTATCTGCACTTCTATCCATTTCCCCTCCGGCCCCATTGCCGTCAGGTGCAGGGCTCGGTATCCGTTGGCCTTCGGCACGGCCGTCCAGTCGCGCAGCCGGTCGGGGTGTACCACGCGGCCGTCGGAGAAGAAGGTGTATATCTGCCAGCAGCGCAGGCGTTCCAGCGAGTCGTCATCATTTTCGAATATCACGCGCACGGCATAGATGTCGTATATCTCGGTGAACGGGATATGCTTCTTCTCCATCTTGTTGTAAATGCTGTACGCGCTCTTGACGCGGGTTTTGATCTCATACTTGAAGCCGGCTTTGTCGAGCTTCTCGCGTACCGGGCGCACAAACTCCTCGACGATGCGCTCGCGGTGGTCTGCGCCCTCGTTGACGAGCGACATTATCTCCTCGTACTTGCGCGGATGTTCGTAGCGGAAGGCGAGGTCTTCGAGTTCCTGCTTTATCTTGAACAGTCCGAGGCGGTGCGCCAGCGGCGCGTATACATAGAGCGTCTCGCCTGCTATCTTGTACTGCTTCTCGGGGCGCATCGAGCCCAAGGTGCGCATATTGTGCAGGCGGTCTGCCATCTTGATGAGCACCACGCGGATGTCGGTGGACATGGAGAGGAGCAGCTTGCGGAAATTCTCGGCCTGCAGCGAAGCCTTGTCGCCAAATATGCCGCCCGAAATTTTGGTCAGCCCCTCCACGATGCCGGCAATCTTGTCGCCGAAAGCGGCGGCGATGTCCTCCCTCGTATAGTCAGTGTCCTCGACCACGTCATGGAGCAGCGCGGCGCAGATGGACGTTGAGCCGAGCCCGAGTTCCGAGATGACTATCCGCGCCACGGCAATCGGGTGCATGATGTACGGCTCGCCGCTCAGGCGGCGCACGCCGCGGTGTGCCTCACGCGCAAACTTGTATGCGCGGTCGATGATTTCCACCTTCTTGCGGTGGTTGGAGGCCAGGTATGCGCTTAGGAGACCCTGGTATGCCTCGTCAGCCATACGGTCTTCCTCCCCGGTGGTGTATTGCGGATAATCCTTGATGCTCATGACAGGAGAGTGTTGGGGCACGTTTTGCGCCATGCAATACACAAAGTTACAATTTTTCCGCCATATCCGCAACCCCGCCGCCGGGGGCGCGGCGTTACAGCGCGGCTATGATTTCATTCCACCGCCGGCGGTGCTCAAACCTCACGCCCTCATCCGCAGCCAGCCGGCGTGCATAGTTTTCCACGAACAATGCCGTGTCTGACAGCAGCCGCAGGTAATATTTCAGCGACGGGATTATGCCGTTGATTACGATCTGGCAGCCGTGGAAGTTTTTGACCTGCGAGATAATTTCCGAAATATGCGGCAATTCCTCTTCATGTACGGGAATGGTTGACAATACATAGTAACGGCTGACGGAGGACGGAAGTATCTTTTCTTTCGCCCGTTCTACGATGTTCCTGTTTACCGGGATGTCATGCTTAATCTCAACAGCCTCAAAAGGTTTGCCGTCACGGTCAACGATGTCTATGTCGCCGAGTCTGCCGCTTTGTGCGTCGGCTGAATTGTGGCTTTCGAGCGGCAGCAGTGTCATGCCTTCATAGCGTTTCAGTTCGGGCATCAAGGTCTGGTATACGGCACAGAAGGCAATGACTGGCAACCGTGATGCTCCGCTGCCTTTGTAGGTGCTTGTGAAATGCCTTTCAAGCACATTGACAATAGCCAAAATCGTGAGGCTCTTGGGCTTGGCAAGTTCTATCGTCCGCGAATCCCGAATCACTGCAAGGCGAGCAAACAGGTACTGCACGGCCAATTCCGTATCGACAGGGACATTCTCCGCCATATCAAGGACGCCCAGGAATGCGTCTTTCAGCTGCTTGGGTCTGATTGCGCCGGTATAGTCAAGATTGTATGGGACTTTTTGCTCCAACGACCGCGTGAGCCAGCCGCTTTCAGCCATGTTGGGAAATGACTTGGCTCTCAGGAAGGGCGTTATGTAGTGGCTGTCAAATGTGCGTCCTGAATAGCCGCCGTCGATACTTTGCTGATGCCGGCGTACATCTTGATTCGGGTGCAATGCCTTGTAGACCAAACTTGTAACGGTCACAGCTAACACACCTTTGGAATTTTCGGAAGCGAGTGCTATTGTGTCAAGCCTGTTTCTCATCAAGTCCGGCAGTGTCGCAAAATCCTGTTCAAGATTCTTGTCGAGCGCATCGCTGTAAAGACGCTCGATAAATAGTTCAATATTGTTCATAGCAGCTGCCTCTTTATTTCTCTCATAATCTCGCGAATCATGGGGATGCAAACGGAGTTGCCCACTTGCCGGTACTGCTCGGTGACGCTGTTGCTGCGCACGAAGTTGTCTGGAAATCCCATTATGCGGTAGCACTCGTTGAGCGTCAGTTTCCTCACCGTTTTCCCGTCGTAAATCCAAAACCTTCCTGATGTTTCTTGCGAGGGTATCGCCGGATGCACGCCGTCTATCGAATATATGCGGTTTGGCTGCTTGTGTACTCGCGACAAGTGCTCAGTGCCTGGGCGCACGCCCGCTTTACGTATGTTTTTGTTGCGGTAGCCAGCGAATATCAGGCCTGATGGCTGCCGTTTCATATCCGGCAATATAGTGTACGGCTCTTCCAGATACTCGAACTTGGTCTGCGCAGGGTCGTCCAGGACTTCTCGCAGCATGACTTTCTTCTGCCGGTGCAGCTGCGAGAAATCAAACACCTTGTCATGGTGCGCGATTATGATTATCCGCTCGCGGTTTTGCGCCACTCCGAAGTCGGAAGAGTTCAGGACTTTCCAGCTGTATTTGTAGCCGAGGCTTTCAAGGCCGTCCAGTATCGTCTTCAGGGTCTTGCCCTTGTCATGGTGTACCAGATGCTTCACATTCTCGAGGAATACGACTTTAGGCTGCTTGGCTTCGATTATCTGGAACACGGAATATATGAGCGTTCCCCTTGTGTCCTCAAACCCCTTCATCTTGCCCGAAATGCTGAACGGCTGGCAGGGGAAGCCGGCCGTCAGCACATCGTGCGACGGGATTATCTCCTTGGGTATTTTTGTTATGTCGCCAAATGGGTATTCCCCGAAATTCGCCTCATAGACGTTTTGCGCCGACGGGTTGAACTCTAGATGAAAAGACGCATTTGCCCCCTTCCCATTGCAGCGGTATGCGGAAACCGCCGATGCCGGCAAAAAGGTCGATGAAGGAGAATTGCGGCTTGTCTGTAGGAGGGAACGGCACGTCAAAATCAACGTGGTCTTTGAACAACGAATTTGCATAATACGCCACTTCAGGCTCCGAGGCCATCATGCACAGCTCGCTGGATTCGTATTCTGCGCCGCTTTGCAGAGTGTGCGTTATGAGAGCCTTGTCGTTACCGGAGTAACGCTCATCGATATCCTTGTATAATTCGCTTAGCAACATTGGGTTTGACAGCTATGTTCCGTTGTGAAGATGTCCGCACATTGTCTGATGTACAGGCAGTACAAATTTAGCGACAAATCTCCTCATTCGCAAATTTAGTGCGGGCGGAGTGGGCTCATCGCCGCAGCGCGGAATGTTAAAACCGCATTTTCAAGTCGCGTGGGCGGCGTAACTTTGCGCCAAAAAACTTCAATATGGAAACAGAGGATTGCAAGAGCCGCATGGCACGGTATGCGGCTGATTTCGAGGCTTGGGCCCGTGAGTGTGTCAGGATAGTTGACAAGGAGAGCGGGCGTGAAGTGCCGTTCACGCTCAATGCGCCGCAGCGGCGTGTGCTGGCGCAGATGGAGCGTGTGCGCCGGTCGCGCCAGCCGGTGCGCGTCATCATGCTCAAGGCGCGGCAATGGGGCGGCTCGACGCTCGTGCAGATTTACATGGCATGGATGCAGATGGTGGTGTGCCGAGGGTGGAACTCGCTCACGTGCGCCCACGTCAAGGATGCCGCCGCTGCCATACGCGGCATGTACACGCGGCTGCTGCGCTGCTACCCCGAGGCGATGAAGCCGGGCAAGCCGAAGGACTGGGAGCTCGTGCCTTACGAGAAGTCGGCATCGACTGCCTGCCTCGCTGCCCGTGACTGCCAGGTGGCTATCGCCACGTCGATGTCGCCCAACTCTGTGCGCGGCTCCAATTTCGCCATGGCGCACCTGAGCGAGGTGGCTTTCTGGGCTGACGGCGACGCCCGTACCGCCGAGGAGATAGTCCGCACTGTCGGCGGCTCGGTGCTGCGGTGTCCCAATTCAGTGGTGGTCATGGAGTCAACTGCCAACGGCACTGACAATTATTTCTACCGCGAATGGCAGCGAGCCGTGGCGGGCGAGAGCGACAAGCTCGCGATATTCGTGCCGTGGCATGAGATAGAGATGTACCGCCGCGAGGTGAAGCCAGAGGAAATGGGCAGGCTGCTCGCGGCAACGGACGAGTATGAGCGGCAGCTGCTGGCCGACGGCGTGCCGCTGGAGGCTGTGGCGTGGTATCATGACAAGCGGCGCGAATACCAGAGCCACGAGGCGATGATGGCGGAGTTTCCCACGACTGCCGAAGAGGCGTTCCGCACCTCGCGTGTGCCGGTGTTCGACCCGGCAAGCATCCCCGCGCCGTCTGCGCTGCCCTCAGACAGCCGCCCGGCATTGGGCGTGCTTGTGCCGTCTGACAACAACCCCGACAAGCGGTGGACGTTATCGCTGTTCGGCATTTCGGGGGCGGGGCTTCAGGCACTGGGTGATGAGATTTTGCCCGACAACCCCGGCGAGGCGATGCGCCATGTGTGCGGCCGCTGCAAGGCTGGAGGCGTGCCGCTGATGATCGTGGAAGGCATGGACACTGTGCGCAGCCACGCCGCATGGTGTGCCAGCGCAGCTGCAGCCGCTGGCGTACAGCTGTGCTATGACGATGAGGACAGGGCATGGTTTCGCCCCGAGGGCGACACCCTCTCCGAATTGATAGACACGCTTTCCGAAATGCTGCGGCAGGGGAGGGTGACGGAATGTGGCGAGGCGGTAGCCGACGAATACCGCCGCTTCCGCTATGACGCGCCGTCGCGCACGCCCCGGGTGCTGGCACGCCTTGCAGCGGCATACCGCGCCCGTCTCGGCGCCCCTGCCACTGACTTCGCCTCCCTTCTCTGACCGCCTTATGCTCCTGTATGATTGCGCAGCCAGGGTGGGGACGCGGCGTGCTGAGTCTGAATGTTGGCAGGTGTGTATGTTGTTGATTTGTAATGCTTTTGTGCGGACACGGCACGCCGTGTCCCTACCTTGTTTACGCGGTGGGTTTTGCATTAATTCACATGGTCGATGTTGTGTGTTTGCACAATTTAGTATTCGGGGGGGTGAAACACAATTATCCGTTGTAACTTTGCGCTAACTGAAAGCGTCACCGCTTTCTGGAAACAAAAAATCAATACGCAAATGGAACAAAAGCAATTAAGAGTTGGTTTTGGAGAGGCTATCAAACGGGCGTTCTCCAAATACTGCTGTTTTTCGGGACGCGCCTCGTGCGAGGAGTACTGGTGGTTCGTATTATTCATTTGGTCGGTGAGTTGGGGGGTGGGTATGTGCTTTGCTTTACTTCAGGAACTGTTGTTTGGTGATGCCCCTCACGCATTAGACAATGCAATTAATACGGTTTCGCTTATTTGGTTGGCGATAGTTCTTTTGCCGTATCTTGGCCTTTCTTGTCGTCGTCTGCATGACATCGACAAGAGCGGTTGGAATATTCTTGTCATAGCCGTCCCTTGTGTTGGCTGGATAATATGGCTGATATGGATGTGCAAACCGAGCGACATTTGGGCTAATGAATACGGGGACGTTCCAAACGTGGTCGATAGCGAGGAAGAGCAGTAAAGCAGCAGATATTCAGCAAATTGCAGCGGGGGTACGCCACGGCGAGTTCCCGAACTGACGAGATATGGCGAAGGCGCACCGGAAGGGTGCGCCTTTGCTGTGTGTATGGGGTTGCCCCTGTTGCGGGGTTGCGGGTCAGATGCGGACTTTCACGGTCCGGGCGGTGCCGCCTTGCATGGCGCGTACGATGTAGATGCCGCGCGGCAGGGTGAGGCTGACGGTGTCTGTAGCCGAGCCTTCTGCGCGGTATACGCATAAGCCGGCGGGGGTGTAGACGGCTATGCCGCCGTCGCTCCCGGCGATGTTGAGCGTCCCATTGCTTCCGCTGACGGTGAGGCGCGTGCTGTCGCTGGCGATGCTTTCAACCTCGGTCAGGTCTGCCGAGCCTATGACTGCGTAGCAGTTGGGCGCGACGGTTATGTAGCCGGCTGCGGCGTTGTAGGCCGGGTCGGTGTCATACGATTTGGACAGCACCTGGTAGTCAGCGTTGTCTGACGACTTGAAGGGTACGGAGACGTTTATCGGCTCGCCGTCGATGTTGGGGTTGACGGCGAGGAGTATCTGCTGGTTTCCGTTGTTGAGGACTATCGAGCGTCCGTTGTTCCAGTATGAGGCGGAGGTGTTGACAGTCACCTGCACGTCGCGTGAGAACATCTGCGGGTTGTTGTTGCGTATGGCGGCGAGTTCGGCATACGAGTTGTATAGGCCGTGGCGGTTGGCGTTGTCCAGGTGCTTCCAGTTGACGGTCTTGGGGTCGGTGTTGTTGCCGCCGGAGTTCTTGGTGTTCTGTGCGTTGCCGAGTTCGGAGAACTGCCAGATCATGTGCGCACCGGGCGACATCATCATCTGCGCGGCGGCAGAGCCGAGGCGGTGCATGGAGTTGACGATGTTACCCTTGATGCCAGTTGCGCCGCTGGTGTTCTGGACGTATGCGAGGCGTTGCTCGTCGTGCGATTCGAGGTATGACACTGTCGAGCCCCAGTTGCGGCTGTCGGCGGGGGCGTAGAAGCGGTTGAGGCCGGAGTTGTCTTTCAGCCCGGCGGCATACTGCGAGCCGGAGTAGTTTACGTTGGCCCAGTTGAGCTGCCCGTATTCAGCCATGGCGTTCTCCTCGGCTGGCGAGGCGAGGTTCTCGTTGATGAAGTATGCGTCGGGGTTAACCTCCGTTACGGCCTGCTGGAAGCGGCGCATATTGTCGATGCGCGACTGGTTGAACTGCTCGGTGGCGGAATCGCCAGAGCCGTTGTACGACGAGTTGTCGCCGAGGCCTTTGACCAGGTCGAAGCGGAAGCCGTCAACGCGGTATTCGGTGAGCCAGTACTGCAGCACGTCGCAGAAGTACTGCCGGACGAGCGGGTTGCCCTGGTTCCAGTCGTTCAGCACGCTGTAAGCATGTGGCGCGGTGGCGTTGAAGAAGGGGTTGGAGCCGGCGGGGTACATCTGGTACCAGGGGTGCAGCCAGTCGCTCTGGTTGAAGACCATGTCGAGTATGACGGCGATGCCGTTGCGGTGGCACTCGTCGATGAATGCCTTGTAGTCGGCCGGTGTGCCGTAAGCCTTGTCGGGGGCGAAGTAGAAGTTGGGGTTGTAGCCCCACGAGTTGTTGCCGTTGAATTCGGTGATGGGCATCAGTTCGACGGCGTTGACGCCGAGCTGCTTGAGGTAGGGTATCTTCTCCATGGCGAGGCGGACGTTGCCGTTGCCGTATGCCTGGCCTTCAGTGCCGGTGAAATCGCGCAGCAGCAGCTCGTAGATGAGCAGGTTGGAGGCCTCCGCGCCTTTGAACCCGGACACTTGCCAGTCGTAGTCGTTGATGTTGTCATTGAACACCGCGAGCGGCACGTCGCTGACGGCATCGGGGTATGCCGGCATATCGGGGAACACGCCTTCGGCTATGTACCGGTCATAGTTGGGGTCGAGTATCAGGCGTGCGTAGGGGTCGCCGACCTTGGTCGTGCCGTCTATCAGGTAGTAGTACATATAGTCCTTGCCGCGCTCGAGGCCGGGGACTGTAATCCAGAAATAGCGGTTGCCCTCGTAGTCCTGGTATGCCATGGTGTATTTCGTGTCTGTGGCATAGACGTTCCAGCTTCCCACGAGCATAGCCGTCTGCTTCTGCGGCGCGGCGATGCAGAACGTCACCGAGCCGTCGCCGTTGCGCACTGCGCCCATGACGGGCTTGCCGCCGGGGTAGTCGGCAGCTGTTGAGGGTGCGAGGCATACGTATTCTATTGACTTGGTGACGGTTTTTCCGCCGGCAGTGGCAGTGCCGGTCACGGTGTAGTTGCCTGACTGAGCAAAGCTGTATTTGGCGGTCAGCTCCGTCTTGCCGGAGGCAGTGCCGATGCTGCTGCCGTTGACTGAGAGGGTGAGGTCAGCAGCCTGTGAGGCGAGGAGGGTGAAGCTGACGTTGCTCTGCGGCTGCAAGACAGTGCCGTCAGTGTCAGCAGACAGCGATACTTGCAGCCCTTCGGGCAGCACGTCGAGGAATATGTCGGTATTGCCCGTGCCTTTTCCCTCGGCAGTGCAGGAGGCGTTGCGGAACACGAAGGCAAGACGCTTGACGCTTACAGTCGGGTCGGTGATGCCGTAGTATGAGCGTATGTCGCCGATGTCGAGTTTCCAGAGGTCAGTGCTGACATACTCGAGCTTGTACTTCGCGCTGTTGTCGCCCCAGTTGGGGGCGTACTTCCAGTCGCTTGACGATACAGAAGTGTTGGTTATTACGCCAGTGTGGGCGTATATCTGCGCCGAAGCCGGCTGTCCCATAAGCCCCTTGTTGCCCTGGTCTGCGTGGAAATATATTACCACGTCAGGGCTGCTCTCCTGGAGCAGTGACGGTGTGGAGGTGACTTGGGCGGATAGGGTGAACGAAGCCGCCGCAAGTGCTGTGATGGATAGTAGTTTCTTGAACATATTTTTAGTAGTATTGTAGTGTAATTCAGCCGATTGAGGGTGTGTGCAAAATATGCGCAGCTGGGTAGGGACACGGCGTGCCGTGTCCGAAGGGCGACAAACACAATCGATTGATATGCAATGACTTGGTTGCGGACACGGCACGCCGTGTCCCTACCTTGCCGCCCCAATCATACGCAGTCTGTGCATTTTGACACACCACCATAATTGTCCTGAAGGGGGTCACTCCCCGGGGTTGATGTATGTGTTTTCGCGCATCTGGCGGTATTCCTCCCAGTCGGGGTCGGACTCCGCATCGATGACTATAGGCAGTGCCGGCAGCTCCTGCAGTGCGCGGTTGAACACTGATGAGAACACGCGCAGGTTTGAGGTGTAAATGACCCAGTTGCGTTCCCCCGCACCAGTGTAAATGCCTGTTATCACGCCGATTTTCTTCTCTCGGCGGAAGGCGGCTTTCAGAGCCTCGTCGGCCTGTTCCATCAGTTCCGCGTCCTCGCGAGAGGGCATGCCGTCGGGGAGTGCGTCGTATTTCCACGACACGTCGATGCGGTAGATGTATTTGCCGCTCTGTCGCACCTCATCGATGTCATCGCGGCCAGTGATCATTATCAGCTGGCCGTTGTCCGCCTCTGCCGGGGCTGTCCACCATTCGTCGCTTATTGTCATAGCGTTAAGTGTTTGTGTGTCAATGTATAGTCACGAGCGTTGCTCCAAATCCGTATTCGCGGAATGAGGCATCTTGCGTGGTCGCTTTCGGGTATTCGCGTTTCAGCAGGCTGAGCACCTCGCGTCGCAGCACGCCCTCCCCCTTGCCGTGGATGAAGACTATCTTCTGGCCGAGGCGGCGGGCGTTGGCCTTCATGACGCGGCGCACCTCGTCGAGCTGCATCTGCAGCATTGCGGCATTGTCCATGCCGGCAGTGGTGTCTGTCAGTTCGCCGATGTGCAGGTCCACCTCGATGAGGGGGAGCAGCTTGTTGGGGTTGTCAGCGTCGTTTTTCGGCTTTTTCTTTTTGGGCGTGTCCACGCGGTATTTCTCTTGCAGCCGGCGTGCCGCATCCTCCTCGCCCTTTTCGGTGTCAGCAAAGGGTGTGCGCGGCTGCGCGTCGTCGCTGACGAGGGGCAGCTCTATCACCGGCGTATCGAAATATGTGCCGGGACGGAAGCAGTGCAGCTTGTGGAACTTGGTGAGGTCGATGCGTCGCGAGACGTTTATGACGGGCTTCAGCTCGTAGGGCTTCCCTTCCTTGTATGCCACGGCTTGCAGGGCGATGCGCTCTATGTCCGGCAGGTCGGCATGGGAATACTCGTGCAGGTCTATCAGCTCGTTGGGGGCGACAGAGCCTTGGTATACCACTGTCCATTGGTGTTCCTCCGCGCTGCGGCGGGCGAAGGTGAACAGCAGGTGGTAGTTGGAGTCGTTGACCAGGACGGCGTTGAACGTTGCCTGTGACAGCTCGCGTGTCGAGGAGGGCTCGAAGGCGAGGACGATGTTCAGCTTGTCGCCGTGCTGGGTCTCCACTACCGGCAGCGGCTTCTCCTCCGCTTTCGGCACGGGAGCCGGTTCGGGTGTCTGCGGACGAGCCGTCGCCGCGTCGCGTATGCTCTGGTCAAACATCAGCTTCGGGCCGCCGCTCTGCGCCGGGTGCCCGGCAGGCATGACCACCACCAGGTCGGAAATCAGCATCGGGTTCTCGAAGCCGTTGTCCTCGACGTATGCTATCTTGCCGTCAACGCGGGTGACGATGCCGCCGCCCACCTCGTTGAGGTATCTTACTGTGTCTCCTTTCTTTACCATGTCATTCTCGTTTTATCGGCAACCGGACTGGGCGCGTGTCGTCACTGCGGCTGCTCCGCCTTTGCGGCGGCGCGGTCGGCGAGCTGCTGCTCCCACTCGCGGTCTACCTGTTTCTCGCGGGCCTCGTAGGCATCGACTATGCGCTGCACGAGCGGATGCCGCACGATGTCCTTCTTCTCGTATTCTATTATCCCTATTCCCTTTACGCCTCGCAGTATGCGCAGCGACTGCACCAGTCCGCTCTGTATGGAGCGCGGCAGGTCTATCTGCGAGCAGTCGCCGGTGACGATCATCTTTGCGCCCATGCCGAGGCGTGTCAGGAACATCTTCATCTGGTGCTTGGTGGTGTTCTGCGCCTCGTCGAGTATGATGATCGCGTCGTTGAGCGTGCGGCCGCGCATGAATGCCAGCGGCGCGATCTGTATCGTGTCCGCCTCCATGTATTCCTTCAGCTTGAGCTGCGGCAGCATGTCCTCGAGAGCGTCATACAGGGGACGCAGGTACGGGTCTATCTTGTCTTTCATGTCGCCGGGGAGGAAGCCGAGCTTCTCGCCGGCCTCGACAGCGGGGCGCGACAGGATGATGCGCTTGCACTCACGCGCCTTCAACGCGCTCACTGCCAGTGCTATGGCGATGTATGTCTTGCCCGTTCCGGCCGGGCCGAGGGCGAATGTCAGGTCGTTGCGCTGGAACGACTGCACCATGCGTGCCTGGTTGGCGTTGCGCGGTATTATGGGCCGCCCGGAGGTGGAGTAGAGGATAGCTCCTTCCTGCGACACGCGCTTGGGCGCGTCGCCCTTGATGATGTCGATTATGGCATCTTCGCTGAGCGAGTTGTATTGCGTGGCATACTCTTCCAGCTTCTTGATCTTGTCGGCAAACTCGGCGGTCTCGCTGTCCTCGCCGATCACCTTGATCACATTGCCGCGTGCCGCCATGCGCAATTTCGGGAAGAGATTGCGTATCAGGTTGATGTTGTTGTTGTTGACCCCGTAGAACACCTGCGGGTCAACGTCGCTGATGATTATTATGCGCTCGTTCATTTATGGTCTTTGGTATAGCGCGGGGGCTGCGGCGGCTTATCCCACCGACCCCTCGAGGGTCACTTGCAGCAGCTTCTGCGCTTCGACGGCAAACTCCATCGGCAGCTTCTTCATCACCTCCTGCGCGTAACCGTTCACTATCAGCCCGACAGCCTTTTCCGTCGGGATGCCGCGTTGGCGGCAGTAGAATATCTGTTCTTCGTTAATCTTGGATGTCGTGGCCTCATGCTCGACGGTGCAGGTGTCGTTCTGCACGTCGATGTAGGGGAACGTGTGCGCCCCGCACTGGTCGCCCATGAGCAGCGAGTCGCACTGCGTGTAGTTGCGGCAGTTGTCAGCCTTGGCTGCCATCTTGACCTCGCCGCGGTAGCTGTTCTGCGACTTGCCGGCAGAGATGCCCTTGCTGACGATGGTCGAGCGCGAGCCGCGCCCGATGTGTATCATCTTAGTGCCCGTGTCGGCCTGCTGATAGTTGTTGGTGACGGCAACGGAGTAGAACTCGCCCACCGACTCGTCCCCCTTGAGGATGCACGACGGGTATTTCCACGTGATGGCCGAGCCGGTCTCGACCTGCGTCCATGAGATTTTGGAGCGGTCGCCGCGGCACAGCCCGCGCTTGGTGACGAAATTGTAGATGCCGCCGCGCCCCTCGCTGTCGCCCGCATACCAGTTCTGCACCGTGGAATACTTGACCTCGGCGCGTTCCTCGGCGATGATTTCCACAATAGCGGCGTGCAGCTGGTTCTCGTCGCGCATCGGCGCGGTGCACCCCTCGAGGTAGCTGACGTAAGCATCGTCGTCGGCGACGATGAGCGTGCGCTCAAACTGTCCCGTGCCGGCGGCGTTGATGCGGAAATAGGTGCTCAGCTCCATGGGGCAGCGCACTCCCTTCGGTATGTAGACGAATGAGCCGTCGGAGAACACTGCCGAGTTAAGTGCCGCGTAGAAGTTGTCGCGGTAGCTCACCACCGAGCCGAGGTATTTGCGCACCAGGTCGGGGTAGTCCTTGACAGCCTCCGAGAACGAGCAGAAGATTACGCCCAGTTCGGCGAGCTTCTCGCGGTGGGTGGTGCGCACGCTCACCGAGTCCATGACCGCGTCCACAGCCACGCCGCTCAGGTGCTTCTGCTCCTCGAGCGAGATGCCCAGCTTGTTGAACGTCTTGACCAGTTCCGGGTCAACCTCGTCCATGCTTTTCTTCTTCTCCACGGGCTTCGGCGCGGCATAGTAGCTGATTGCCTGAAAGTCGATTTCCGGGATGTCGAGGTGCGCCCAGTGGGGTGGGGTGAGTGTCAGCCAGTGGCGGAACGCTTTGAGACGGAACTCCAGCAGCCAGTCCGGCTCCCCCTTCTTGGCTGAAATCTGGCGTATTACATCCTCGTTTATCCCCGGCGGCACTATCTCCGTGTCTATGTCGGTGACAAACCCGTATTTGTATTCGCCGGCGGTCGCGTCCTTTATGATTTCGTCGTTGTCCGGCGCGGTGTTTTGACGTAGGTCCATTGTGGATGGCATGTTAATGATTTCAGGAGCGGCCCATGCCGGTGGCGGGCGGACAGCGCAAGCGTCCGGCAGCAGCCACGGCATACCACCCCAAATATGCTGCAAAATTAGCAAATTCCGCGCTATTACGGCTCGTTTCCGCCCGATAATATTCTGCGAGATGCAGCATGGGCATCACAGCGCTATGTCTGCATCCTTGCTTTTTGCGCCGCGAAGTGCGTGGGTGGACAGCGCAATGCCGAGGTTGAGCACTCCGATGCGCCCGATGTACATCAGCAGCGCAACGACCAGTTTGCCGAAAACGCTCAATTCGGGCGTCACTCCGAGGCTGATGCCCACTGTGCCCAGTGCCGACGCCGCCTCGAACAGCAATGAGGACATCGGCGAGTCTTCTGACACCACCAGCAGCACGACGCCGCTCAGCAGCGCGACGCCGTAGATCAGGATGCTGGCAAGCGCCGAATCCACCCGGTTGGCAGGCAGGCTGTTGCCGCGCAGTGTCACCTTGCTGTCGCCGCGCAGCCGCGACATGACGAAGGCATAGACTGCCGATATCGTGGTGCACTTCACGCCGCCGCCGGTGCCGGACGGCGAGGCGCCGACGAACATTATAATCGTGAGCACGAGGGTGGAAGCCGGCGCAAGCGTGGAGAGGTCGAAAGTGTTGTAGCCCACGGTGGTCATGGCAGACATCGTCTGGAAGAAAGCCTCAAGCATCCTCGCGGCAAACCCCTCGGACTGCCCCGAGGCAGGGAAGGCGGTCAGCGCCGCTGTCCCGGCGACTGTCATGGCCGTGGTCATCACCAGGATGACACGTGTGGTGAACGTGACACGGTAGCGCCGGTTCGTGCATTTGTTGCGTATGTCGGTGATGACTATGAAGCCCATGGCGCCGGCGAAACTCAGCACGGACACTATGATGTTGACAGGCAGGTTGTCCCTGAAGCTGCACAGCGAATCGTGGAACGTCGAGAAGCCGGCCGTGCCGAATGACGAGATGCTGATGAACAGCGCGTCCCACGCCGGGTGCTTCACTCCGCTGCCCCCGAAGGCTATCCACAGCGCTATGAACCCGGCCAGCTCGAAAATCAGCGTGAAGTGGACCACATTGTCGATGAGCCTCTTGACGCTCAGCTCGTCCGGCGTAGGAAGGGCGGTGCGTATCACCTTGAAGTTCCGCTCCGGGATGCGGCGCGCCAGGTGCAGCATGAGGTACGAGCTGATGGTCATGTAGCCGATCGACCCTATCTGGACGAGCAACAGGATGACGCATTGCCCGAAGGCGGTGTAGGCTCCCGGTATGTCAACCGTCGCCAGGCCGGTGGTGGAGACTGCCGACACGGCTGTGAACAGGTCGTCCACCCAGTTGCACGTCGCCGCCGTGTGCGACCACGGCAGCACCAGCAGGCCGAAGCCCAGCAGTATGTAGAACAGGTATGCCAGCGCGATGTTGCGCTCCGGCACGCTGGAATCGCACCCGAATGTCAGCAGCTTCGACATCGACACCTTGAAGGCGGCGGGCTTGACATGGACCAGCGCTCTCAGCAGAAATCTCTTGAATTTCATCTCGGTTTTCCCTGCGTTTCTTTAATGTCCGTATGTCCTACGCTCAGGCGCGGGTCAGTTGGAGTACAGGAATCGCTTGATGGAGCGTTTCGGGGTCTTCTCAAACTCGTTGGGCATCAGCACTATTTTCGACAGCCGTTCGTATGGGGCGACGAGCTTGTTCAGCTCGCCTCGCACATTCTCCATTTCGCGCTCCAGCTCGTCGCCGCCGCTCAGGCCGAGGCGGTCGGCGGTCTCGAAGTCCGGGTATACCAGCCCCACCAGCTTGCCGTCGCGCTCGATGACGAGGCTCTCCGCCACAAAGGGCATGTTGTTCAGCTTGGCCTCTATCTCCTCGGGGTAGATGTTCTGTCCGCTGGCGGTGAGTATCATGGTTTTGGAGCGGCCGCGCAGCGAGAGCGTGCCGTCGGCGCTGAGCGTGCCCATGTCGCCGGTGCGCAGCCAGCCGTCGCTGTCCAAGACCGCTGCCGTCGCCTCCGGGTTCTTGTAGTAGCCCTGCATGACGTTCATGCCGCGCACGCATATCTCGCCCGGGATGTTCTCCGGGTCTTCCGAGAGGATTTTCGCTTCCATGCCCGGCAGCAGGCGGCCCGACGTGCCGGCGCGGAACTCCCGCCAGTGCGTGTAGGAGATGAGCGGCCCGCACTCCGTCATGCCGTAGCCTACGGTGAACGGGAACTTGATGCGCTTCAGGAACTCCTCGACCTCATGGTTGAGCGGTGCGCCGCCCACGATGACCTGCTCAAAGTTGCCGCCGAACACCTCGACGAGCCGCTTGCGTATCTTGTTGTGGATGACCGTGTCGAGAAACGGCACGGCGAGCGTCCACCGCATAGCCCCCTTGGAGATGAGCGGCAGTATCTGGTTCTTGTATATCTTTTCGAGTATCAGCGGCACGCATATCACCAGGTTGGGGCGCACCTCGCTGAACGCCTTCATCAGTATGCGCGGCGAGGGCACTTTGCCCAGCAGCGTGATGTGCGACCCCACGGCAAGCGGCGTGAGCATGTCGAAGGCGCACCCGTATGCGTGAGCCATCGGCAGGAACGCCAGTGCTCGCGAGGTGCGGAAATGCAGCTTGGTCTTGATGCCGAATGTCACGTTGCCCGCCAGGTTGCCTCCCGTGAGGACAACCCCCTTGGAGAAGCCCGTAGTGCCTGACGTGTAGTTGATTTCCGCCGGCAGCGAATTGTCGCGCTCGGCATAGCGGATGTCGCAAGCGCGGTACCCCTTGGGGTACTCGCGGCGGTAATGGCTCGACAGCTGGTGCAGCTCGCGGTTCAGCTCCGTCCCCGACGGCTCGTGCAGCAGGCCGCGCGAATCGAGCGACATCACCCCGCGCACGCGCAGCAGCGACGACGGGTCGATCTGCTCCCATACAGACTCGGCGATGAACAGCAGCTCCGCCTCGCTGTGGTTGAGGATGTGCGTGATGTCAAGCGGGTTGAACTCCGCGAGTATCGGCACCACCACCGCGCCGTAGGTGACAGCCGACAGGTATGTCACCACCCATGATATGGAGTCTTTGCCGCACAGCGCGATTTTGTCGCCGGGCTTGATGCCGATCGCCTTGAACAGCAGGTGCCGCAGCGCAATCGACTGTGCCAGCTTGCCGTAGGTCAGCGTGCGCCCCGACGTGTACTCCGTCAGTGCCGGGAGGTCCCAGTTTTGCGCGAAACTCTTCTCGTACAGCTTTATGAAATTGCTTTCTTCCATGGGTATGTCATTCTAAACAGGTGAAACATAAATAGTTTGCTGCGGGGGCGTTGTCAATGCCGCCCCTTCAGCCAGCCTCGCAGTTTGCGCTTCAGCTTCCTCCGCCGCTCCATGCGGACGCTGCGCGCCATGCACCGCGCCGCCGCTCGCCGGCACTTCTCCTCGCCGTAGCCCAGCCGAGTGCCGAACTCTACTGTCAGCCTCTCGATAAGCCCCGGGCAACGCTCCGCCCCGAAGCGCGTGAATGCCATCGCCACCATCGCCGGAGTGACCCGGCGGAACTGAAGCCGGTTGATGTCTACCATCGAGAAGCGGAACTCCCCCTCCGCGCCGCGTGACACCAGGAAATTGCCGCGGTTGAAGTCCCGCTGGTACACGCCTCGGCGGAACAGCGACAGCGCAAACTCCAGGAACGCCCGCAGCATCGGGTCGTCGCGGAAACGGCCGCCCATGGCCGGGCGGTCCTCCTCCGTCACGTAATGGCCCACAGGCAGGGCATCGACATGGCGGCACACGTACCACGAATCCGTCACCGCCAGCCCGCGGCTATCCACTATCACCGCCACCGGCGCAGGGGTGTCTATCCCCATGTCCGTCAGCCGCAACGCATTGTCATAGCTCCGCACTGCCTTCGGCGCACGCCACAGGCGGTACACAAAGCGGTTGACAACATTCGGCCGCTTGAAACGCTTGACCACCAGCGGCACGCCTTCCACGTCAACGCGCTCGACGGTATTGCGGCTGTGGCAATAGACCGCCGACGGCGTATAGCCGTGACCGGGGATTTCCGCGATTTTGCCCCGCAGGAAATCATAGTCGGGATGTATGCGTATCTCTCTGCTCATCTGCCGTGTCAACTGCAAATTTAGCAGAATATTCCGAAACTGCCAAATGCGCTAACGCCGCCGCCCTCGCATGGCCGCGTCCACGACGAGCCACAGCAGCAGTGCCGCCACAGCCACGTCGATGACATTCCACACCAGCCGCCCCAGAGGGAAGCGGAAGAACGGCTGGAACAGCAGCGCCAGCAGGACGAACAGAACGCCCAGCCCGCCACGGCGGGCGCGGAAATAGACGTATGCCAGATACACGAAAGCCGCTGCGGCGACAAACCGCACAAGCATATAGAAGAAATAAGGCATGTGGGCAAGGCACAGCAGCAGCAGAACAGCCATGCCGGCCTTCACCCACGGGGTATAATTGCGTACACTCATGACATCAGTTCATTTTGAGGATTATACATATACACAACGCGCATCGCCCCCGAAAGTGATAACTGCCTCACTGGTTTATCCCCGACAGGGTAGGGACACGGCGTGCCGTGTCCGAAGGTCGGCGAGTGTGGATGTTGTTGATTTGTTGTGACTTGGGTGCGAATGCCTCCACATAGTGTCCCAACCATGACATCATAGCAGCCATGATGTTTTTCTGTCGGGGCTGCTCTATAATATCGGCAAGTTGTATTATCTTTGTGGATATAAAACTAAACCCGATAGCTTGACGAGTCAGGGGCTACCGGGAATCAACACTGCAAAAGTAGCGCTTTCTGTTGATTACAACAAATCTGGACTCAAAAAGATTGCAAAAAATGAAATTCGTTGAGTTTCAAACTGTATTGTCTGCTGAAAGACTTCAGCGATATCTTATAGCCTGCAGCAATGACACGAAAAAGACGATGACGCTTTATCGCCTTAATCTCAACCTGTCGCAGGAGGTCTTTACCTTGCTGAGCTGTTTTGAAGTCGCTGTAAGAAACGCTATTGACAATATTCTCGTTCAGAGGCTTGGCAAAGATTGGCTTCGGGACGCTGTTATGCAGGGCGGTATATTCGATGTACCCGGTTGCCGTGACAGCGCAAACATAATTCGCAAGGCTTATCGCCGGTTGCAGCGAGATGGCTGCTACACACACAGCAAGTTGCTTGCAGAAATGGAATTTGGCGTGTGGAAATATATGTTTGCCAATCCGCAATATCGTGCAGTCGGGCGCGGTCTGCTCGCTATTTTCCCGAACAAGCCTCGCTCTACCGCCCAATGCCAGTATAACAACACCTTCATTTTCAACGAGCTTGACGGCACCAACATCCTAAGAAACCGCATTGCTCACCATGAACCGATATGCTTTGCCCTAAGGCAACCCGCAATAGGCACTTCTTATATTCTCAATGCATATCAGAAACTGCATACTCTCTTTCTGTGGATGGGCATCGACAGCCATTCGCTTCTGTATGGGCTTGACCATGTACAGCAAGTCTGCAACAGAATCAACAACTTGAGTGTAAAGGCGAGTCGCACCATCGTATAGCAGAATATATGCACTGGCTCTTAGGCACGCCGTGTCCCTACCGTGGCACACTCTGATGCGGCAGTTGAGCCGCCTCTATAAAATAAATCAACCCCCGCCATTCACATGGAAGGGGCCAAAACCCAATTAATTTAATCTCTTGATTGAATCTTATGAAATTAAGAAACAGTGGGCGAAGATGGATTCGAACC
>DHKE01000096.1:27122-27274 GCA_002404675.1 Porphyromonadaceae bacterium UBA4702
TGGCCACTCTGGTATTCGCCCTTTTTGCGACCGCAAAGTTAGCCAATTCCCACGACACCTGCAAATCCCCTCCTTCTTTTTTGCATTTATTCGCACATCCTCCCTCTCCAAACTCGCGCCGCCTGGGTTGGGACACGGCACGCCGTGTCCGC
>DHKE01000096.1:27358-29633 GCA_002404675.1 Porphyromonadaceae bacterium UBA4702
TTCGGACACGGCACGCCGTGTCCCTACGTTGCTCTGCGCTGTGTCCCTGCTGTTACGGCGCGAATATGTTAAAGTCACGGCTGCCGGCGGCATCTCTCGCCGCAAAATCGTACCTTTGCATTTCATAGCAACAACCGACTATCATACCTGACTCTATGGCAGACAACGGCATCGCCCAAAGGGCTAACTTGCAATCCACCATCTGGAAAATCGCAAATGACGTGCGCGGCGCGGTGGACGGCTGGGACTTCAAGCAGTTTGTCCTCGGCACACTCTTCTACCGCTTCATCAGCGAGCATTTCGCACGCTTCATCGAGGGCGGTGACCCCGGCGTGAACTACGCCTCGCTCCCCGACGACGTGATCACGCCCGAAATCAAGGACGACGCCACCAAGACAAAAGGGTATTTCATCTATCCCAGCCAGCTCTTTGCCAACGTCGCCAAGACCGCCTGCGCCAACCCCAACCTGAACACCGACCTGGCGGCTGTCCTCGACGCCATCGAGGGCTCGGCTCACGGCTATGCCTCCGAGCACAACATCAAGGGGCTTTTCGCCGACTTCGACACCCGCAGCAGCCGCCTCGGAAACACCGTCGAGGAGAAGAACAAGCGGCTCGCTGCGGTGATCAAAGGTGTGGAGAGCCTCGATTTCGGCAACTTCGAGGACAACGAGATCGACCTCTTCGGCGACGCCTACGAGTTCCTCATCTCCAACTATGCCGCCAACGCCGGCAAGTCGGGCGGCGAGTTCTTCACCCCGCAGAACGTCTCGCGCCTCATTGCGCGGCTCGCCATGTCGGGGCAGTCCTCCGTCAACAAGATCTACGACCCCGCGTGCGGCTCCGGCTCGCTGCTGCTCCAGGCGAAAAAACAGTTTGACGATCACATCATCGAGGGCGGATTCTTCGGCCAGGAAATAAACCAGACCACCTACAACCTGGCGCGCATGAACATGTTCCTGCACAACATCAACTACGACAAGTTTGATATCGCGCTCGGCGACACGCTCCTCAACTCGCAGTACGGCGACCAGAAGCCTTTCGACGCGATAGTGTCAAACCCTCCGTACTCCGTGACATGGATAGGCAGCGGCGACCCCACGCTCATCAATGACGACCGTTTCGCCCCCGCCGGAGTGCTTGCGCCCAAGAGCAAGGCCGACTTTGCCTTCATACTGCACTCGCTCCACTACCTCTCCGCCCGCGGTCGCGCTGCCATAGTCTGCTTCCCCGGCATTTTCTACCGCGGAGGCGCCGAGCAGAAGATACGCAAATACCTCGTTGACAACAACTTCATCGAGACCGTCATCGCGCTCCCGCCCAACCTCTTCTACGGCACGAGCATCGCCACCAACATCCTCGTCCTCTCAAAGCACAAGGACGCGCCCGTGACGCAGTTTATCGACGCCAGCGGCGAGGAGTTCTTCGTCAAGGAGACCAACAACAATGTGATGACCGAGGAGCATATCGCCCGCATCGTCAGCATATTCGAGAGCAAGGAGGAGGTGACGTATGTCGCAGCCTCGGTGAGCAACGGACGCATTGCCGACAACGGATACAACCTCTCCGTAAGCAGCTATGTCGAGGCCCGGGACACGCGAGAGAAGGTGGACATCACCGAGCTGAACGAGCGCATACGCCGCATCGTGGCACGCGAGAACGAGCTCCGCGCCGAAATCGACGCCATAATCGCCGAACTTGAAACCGACGCGCAATGAACGGCAAGCCGGCACTGTACATCATCGCCGGGTGCAACGGCGCGGGCTGCGCAACCTGCTGGAAATTTACGCCCACGAAGTAGATGCCTGGTCAATGTACAACAACGGAGGCCCGATGCGTCCGATTGTTGACCGCAGTATAATCGTAGATCACGACAAATTTGCAAGAATCAAATCGTTATGTCAGAGCAAGAAGAAATAAAGCTGTTCAGCAAGATAAGCGAAGGGATACAGACGGCGCAACGCCGGTTGTTTGAACGCAAGGCGAAGTTCGGCGAGCCGGTGATAGTAGCCGATGCGGACGGACAGCCGGTACGGATATCGGCAGAAGACGCAATGCGGCGGTTAGACCGCGCCGCCGCCGAACCCGAAACGAAAACGATATGACAACGGCGCATATAAATATTACCGGCAAAGTAGGGACACTGCGTGCCGCAAATGTAGGGACGCACCCTGCGTGCGTCCGAGGGGCAGAATGTGCTGTCAAAGTAGGGACACGGCGTGCCGTGTCCGCCGGAAGTCATTGCAAATCAGATAAATGTGTTTGTCGCCCTTCG
>DHKE01000096.1:29738-29859 GCA_002404675.1 Porphyromonadaceae bacterium UBA4702
TTAAATGAGCAAACTGCAAGAACAGGCACAGCCGCGGCGCAGGGTCGGCACAGTAGGGACACGGCGTGCCGTGTCCGCCGGAAGTCATTGCAAATCAAATAAATGTGTTTGTCGCCCTTCG
>DHKE01000096.1:29954-34442 GCA_002404675.1 Porphyromonadaceae bacterium UBA4702
TTAAATGAGCAAACTGCAAGAACTGATACAACGCCTTTGCCCCGACGGCGTGCAGTACAAACCCCTCGGTGAAGTGGCTTGTTACGCCAAAGAGCGTGTTTCAACCAAAGGTCTTTCTTGTTATGTTGGTGTAGAAACACTTTTGCAGAATAGAGCTGGAGTAGGAGATTACAGGAAACTCCCAAAAACGAAAAATAGTATCAGGTTCGATATAGACGATATACTTGTGGGAAACATCCGGCCTTATCTAAAGAAGATATGGTTAGCGGATATGGATGGTGGTACTAATGGCGATGTCTTGACTATTAGGATTTTAGATAGAAGGATAAGGCCAAGATTCCTATACTATTTATTGGCAAACGACAGGTTTTCCAATTTTCATAATCAATACGCGAAGGGTGCGAAAATGCCTCGCGGAGACAAAAGGCGGGTTCTTGATTTTCGTATACCCGTGCCGCCGGTGGAGGTGCAGGAGGAGATCGTGAAAATACTCGACCGCTTCGCGGATTATGCAGCGGAGCTGCAAGCGGAGCTGCAAGCGGAGCTGCAAGCACGCAAGCAGCAATACGAGTATTATCGTAATCTGTTGCTCACATTCAATCCCTCCGCCTGCGGCTGCGGGACCGATGATGACCAACAGATAAGCGTAACTGCTTTGGGGGGTGATAGTTACAAAATCCACTGGAAAAAGATGGGCGAAATCATGGATATATGTAGGGGTGCATCTCCTCGACCAATTCGGAATTTCCTGACCTCGTCGGAAAATGGAATCCCATGGATAAAGATAGGTGATGTGTCTCCAAATTCCAAATATATTATTTCTACGGCACAGTTCATCACACATGAGGGAGTTGCTAAATCGAGATTGCTGAAAAAAGGAGACTTTATTCTATCAAACTCAATGAGCTTTGGTAGACCCTATATCCTAAACATTGATGGTTGTATCCACGATGGTTGGGTTGCTCTCAGTAATTATCAACCTTCATTTAATGCAGATTTTCTTTACCACCTACTTAAGTCCGATTTCATACAGAAGTATTGGCAGAAAAAAGCAGGTCAAGGAGGGGCTGTGTCTAATTTGAATTCTGAGATTATAGCATCAACATTAATCCCGATTCCTCCTCTGGAGGTGCAGGAGCGGATTGTGGCTATCCTTGACCGGTTCGAGACTTTGGTCAACAACCTCAACGAGGGGCTGCCGCACGAAATCGAGCTGCGCAGAAAGCAGTATGAGCATTACAGGGACCGGCTGCTGTCGTTCCCGGAAATAAGCCGCCCTGGCACCAAGCAACGGATATAACAGGTTGAACCACAACGCATGGAGGAACAGCAATGACACAATATAGCACCATAGCGGAAACGAACAACTTCATCGTCCTGGACCATTACGACAAGGTCTGTGAGGCAAACGAGCCGCCTGCCGGCTACCAGACGGAGGCGGCGCTGGAGCGCGAGTTTATCGAGGACTTGCAGCGCCAGGGGTATGAGTACCTCCCCCGGCTGACGACTCCTGCGGCTTTGCTGGAGAACCTGCGGACGCAGCTGCAGGCTCTCAACGATGTGGCTTTCAACGACGCAGAGTGGCAGCGTTTCCTGGACGAATACCTCGACCGCCCCAACGACGGCATTGTGGACAAGACGCGCAAGGTGCAGAATGACTCGGTTTACGACTTCGTGTTTGACGACGGACACATACAGAACATCCACCTCGTTGACAAACAGACCGTGGCACGCAACCGTGTGCAGGTCATCAACCAGTTTGAGCAGACCGGCACGCATGCCAACCGCTATGACGTGACCATACTGGTCAACGGGCTGCCCATGGTGCAGGTGGAGCTGAAGAAGCGCGGCGTGGCGATACGCGAGGCGTTCAACCAGGTGCACCGCTACAGCAAGGAGAGTTTCAACAGCGAGAGCTCGCTCTACAAGTACCTGCAGCTGTTCGTGATCTCCAACGGCACTGACACCCGCTATTTCGCCAACACGGTGCGGCGCGACAAGAACAGCTTCGATTTCACGATGAACTGGGCGACGGCTGACAACCGCCTGATCCGTGACTTGAAGGACTTCACGGCGACGTTCTTCCAGAAGAACACGCTGCTGCAGGTGCTGCTGACCTATTCGGTGTTTGACACCAGCGACACGCTGCTGGTCATGCGCCCATACCAGATCGCGGCTACGGAGCGCATACTGTGGAAAATCCGCAGCTCCTTCCAGTCGAAATGCTGGAGCCGGCCCGAAGGGGGCGGTTACGTATGGCACACCACCGGCTCGGGCAAGACGCTGACCAGCTTCAAGGCGGCTCGCCTCGCCACTCAGCTCGAGTTCATAGACCGTGTCTTCTTTGTCGTTGACCGCAAGGACCTCGACTACCAGACCATGAAGGAGTACCAGCGGTTTTCCCCGGACAGCGTCAACGGCTCGGAAAGCACCGCCGGGCTGAAGAAGAACCTTGGCAAGCATGACAACAAGATCATCGTCACCACCATACAGAAGCTCAACAACCTGATACGCAGCGAGAGCAGCCTGCCGGTATACGGCGAGCAGGTGGTCTTCATTTTCGACGAGTGCCACCGCTCGCAGTTCGGCGAGGCGCAGAGGAACATACGCCGCAAGTTCAAGAGGTACTGTCAGTTCGGGTTTACCGGCACGCCGATATTCCCGCAGAACGCCTTGGGCGCGGAGACCACGGGGAGCGTCTTCGGCGTGCAGCTGCACTCGTATGTCATCACCGACGCGATACGCGACGAGAAGGTGCTGAAATTCAAGGTGGACTACAACAATGTCCGCCCCTGCTTCAAGTCGGCGGAAACGGAGACGGACGAGCTGAGGCTGACGGCTGCCGAGAACAAGCAGCTCCTGCTGCACCCGGACCGCATACGCGAGGTCGCGCAGTACATACTCCGCAATTTCCGCATCAAGACCCACCGCACCATGGGCGCCGGGGGGTTCAACGCCATGTTTGCCGTCAGCAGCGTGGAGGCCGCCAAACTCTATTACGAGGAGCTGAACGCGCTGCAGCAGGAGGCAGACAAGCCGCTGCGCATAGCCACCATATACTCGTATGCCCCTAACGAGGAGCAGGAAGCCAAGGGGAGCATCAGCGACGAGACCATCGACACCTCCGCGCTCGACAGCAGCGCCAAGGAGTTCCTCGCCAAAGCCATCGGCGACTACAACCGCATGTTCCGCACCAGCTTCGGCATCGACAGCCGCGAGTTCCAGAACTATTACCGCGACTTGGCGAAGCGTGTCAAGAGCGGCGAGGTGGATCTGCTGATAGTCGTGGGCATGTTCCTGACCGGGTTTGACGCGCCCGCGCTCAACACGCTGTTTGTTGACAAGAACCTGCGCTACCACGGGCTGATACAGGCGTATTCGCGCACCAACCGCATCTATGACGCGACCAAGACGTTTGGCAACATCATCACCTTCCGCGACCTGGAACAGGCGACGGTGGACGCTATCACCCTGTTCGGCGACAAGAACACGCGCAACGTCGTGCTCGAGCGGAGCTACAAGGAGTACCTCGAGGGGTTCACCGACGCGCTGACGGGCGAGACGCGCCGGGGGTATGTGCAGATAGTCCGCGAGCTGACCGGGCAGTTCCCCGACCCGGCGGAGATAACCACCGAGGCGGACAAGAAGGCTTTCGTCAAGCTCTTCGGCGAGTACCTGCGCGTGGAGAACATTTTGCAGAACTATGACGAGTTCTCCATGCTCAAGGCTTTGCAGCGCATTGACCGGGGCGACGCGGAGGCTGTTGCAGCCTTCCGCGACAGGCATTTCCTGACCGACGGCGACATAGCCTCGATGCTCGGCGTGGAGGTGCTGCGGGAGCGTGCCGACCAGGACTACCGCTCCACATACAACGACATACGCGACTGGCTGCGCAGCCGGCGAAAGCCGCAACAACATGAAGAGTCTGCCATAGACTGGGACGACGTGGTCTTTGAGGTCGATCTGCTCAAGTCGCAGGAGATAGACCTGGACTACATACTCGAGCTGCTGTTCGAACACAACCGCAAGGCGAAGGACAAGGACGCGCTGGTCGAGGAGATGCGCCGCATCATCAGGGCGAGCATCGGCAACCGCGCCAAGGAGAGCCTGGTGGTGGACTTCATCCACGAGGCTGACATCGACGCTGTACACGACAAAGCCGCGCTGCTGGAAGCCTTCTACACATACGCGCAGCGCAGGATGAGGGACGAAGCCGCCGCGCTGATAGCCGGCGAGCAGCTGGACGGCGAAGCCGCAAGGCGTTACATACGCGCCTCGCTGCGCCGCGAGTACGCCACCGACAACGGCGCAGACCTCAACGCGATGCTGCCACGTATGAGTCCGCTCAACCCCAAGTATTTGACCAAGAAACAGACGGTATTCCGCAAGGTCGCCGACTTCGTCGAGCGGTACAAAGGCATCAGCCGCGACATCTGACTCCGAGCCGCCGTGCAGGCGGCTCGGATGCGGACACGGCACGCCGAAAGC
>DHKE01000097.1 GCA_002404675.1 Porphyromonadaceae bacterium UBA4702
AAAACCAAGTTCGGCCTCGACCGTTTCGTCAACGGCTACCTCGACCTCGGCACGCTGTGGTTCCAGAGCCGTTTCGGCATCAAGCCTATGCACCTGTTCGGACTGCTCGGCTCGTTGATGTTCATAATTGGCATGATAGCGATACTCGTGGTGCTGATACTGAAAATGGTCAGCGTCTGTTCCGACACCTACCATTTCTATGCCACCAATTCTGTATATTTCTACCTGTCGCTGGCGTGCATGGTCATGGGGCTGCAATTCTTCCTCACCGGTTTTGTCGGCGAGCTGATAACGCGCAATTCCGCAGAGCGGAACAATTATCTGATCGCAAATGAATTGTAGACGGCTTGCCCTCATGCACACAACCATGCTGGCAGCGGCGGCAATGTTGCTGCTGGTTGCGGTCACGTCGTGTGTCTCAGACGAGTGTGAGGGCAACAAGAACTCCTTGCCATACGCCGGGTTCTTCTCCTCCGAACTTTCGCCGAAGACTATTTCCGTAGACTCGATAACAGTCTACGGCGAAGGTGCGCCGAATGATTCGTTGTTAATAGACAATGGTGAGGGCGTTGCTTCGGTCTACCTGCCGTTCCGCATTGACGGCGGCGAAAGCACATTTGTGATACAATACAACCAGAAGCGGCTGCGCGGCCTGACAGACCGCATCACGTTCCGTTACGAGGCTGTCCCGGATTTTGTATCTGCCGCCTGCGGTGTGGTATACGACTACCGAATAGACAATATCGAGCATACGAAGAACCTGATAGATTCGGTCAGGTGTCCCGGTATGGTGATTTCTAATGCAAACGAACAGAACATCCGCGTCTATTTCCGTGTGAGCACGGAGGAGGATGCCCAATAACAGACAGCCGTCATGCGATTATTCACAAGGTTAACCATAGTGTTTCTGATGCTGCTGCAAGCGGCGGCTATGGCGGCGCAGGAGCGCAAGATCACTCCTGTCGAGACTGATGACAAGAAGCCGCAGCAGCCGGTGCTCCACTATTATGACAAGCACGGCAACCCGTTGAAAGACCCTGTCCTCTTCCTCTCAGAACTCGACACGGTGCAAGCGGTGAAGCCCCGGCCTGTATACCCGGCACTGAACGGCGTGAGCGTCGGCTTCAACTTCTTTGACCTGTCCATGAAGGCTTTCGGACAGCGGTATGCCAATGTGGACGTGTGGGCAGACCTGTCGATACACAACTGGCTGTTCCCGACAGTGGAGGCTGGTGTGGGCTTCGGCGAGAACAATCCCGAGGACGGCAATTACCGGTACAAGGCAAAGCCTTCGTTATATGTCAAGCTCGGCGCGAACTATAATTTCCTCTACAAGAGCAACCCCGACTATCAGGCATTTCTTGGCGTGCGTGCCGGGTATTCGTCTTTTTCATACGACATTTACGGCATATCTGTCGGCACTGACTATTGGGGACAGACCAACACTTTTGACCTCAAAGGTCAGCGGGCGTCCGCGCTCTATGGGGAAGTGCTTGCAGGCATCAAGGTCAAGATATACCGCCGGCTCTCGCTGGGGTGGACTGCCCGCTACCATTTCATGTTCCACCGCAAAGACGGCAGCAACTCCACGCCGTGGCTGATACCGGGCTATGGCGCGAACAATCGTCTCTCCGCAACGTTTTCCATTATATACACCCTGCCACTGGCAAAACAGAGCACAGGCGAGGGTGCGAAAGAGATACAATAGAAACAATTCAAATATCCAAACATGAACAGTTTCGTATATAACATTCCGACCAAAGTCTACTTCGGCGTAAACCAGCTGCACAACCTCGGCCGGGAGATTTCCGTCTACGGCAAGCGCGTCCTGATGACGTACGGAGGCGGCAGCATCAAGAGAACAGGCCTGTATGACCGTGTCATGGCTGAACTCACGAAATGTGGCGCTGAGGTGTTTGAACTCGGCGGCATCGACCCGAATCCTCGCGTGTCGTCAGTCCGCGAGGGTGCTCGCATGTGCAAGGAACACAACATCGACGTGCTTCTGGCTGTCGGCGGCGGCTCGACCATTGACTGCACCAAATGGATTGCTGCTTCGGCATGCGTAGACCATGACGCTTGGGATTTCTTCAACGATAAGAAAGCTCCGGTCAACAAGGCGCTGCCTGTCATCACAATACTGACGCTTGCGGCTACCGGTTCTGAAATGGACAGCGGTGGCGTAATCAGCAACCCCGAGACGAATGACAAGATAGGTCGGCTCAGCCCGCTCCTTTTCCCGAAAGTGTCATTCCTCGACCCGACAGTGACATATACCGTAAACCGTTACCAGACTGCTTGCGGTACAGCCGACATATTCTCGCATATTTGCGAGGTATATTTCAACGTGAACAAGGACCTTGAGATGCTCGACCAGATTATGGAGGCATTGATGCGCACCCTGATCCAGTTTGCTCCAGTGGCTCTTGAAAAGCCGGACGACTACGAGGCTCGTGCCAACTTGATGTGGACATCCTCATGGGCAATCAACGGCTTCATCAACGGCGGCAAGGTCAAGGCTTGGAGTTGCCACCCGATGGAGCATGAGCTGTCGGCATTCTATGACATCACCCATGGTCTCGGTCTTGCCATACTCACTCCGCGCTGGATGCGTTACTGCATGAACGAAACTACGATGCCTCGCCTCGCTCGCTTCGCCCGCAATGTGTTCGGCGTAAAAGAAGATTGTGACCGCAAGGCTGCTGAAGCGGGTATCGCTTGCATGGAGAAGTTCCTGTATGGAGCTCTTGGGCTGAAAGACAACTTGCGTGAGCTGGATATAGACGACAGCAAGTTTGCCGTAATGGCAGAGAAGGCATGCGGCGGCGACTGCATCCACGGCTTCATAGACCTCCGTAAGGAGGACATCGAAAAGATATACCGCATGTGCCTGTAAACGCAGGTGCAAACCCTCCTGAGGGAGCAAAATGATTATGCGCAAACGTGTTGAACTTATGTTTTACAGCACGTTTGCGTATTTTTATACCCAGAAATTTTGTCGGTCGAAGCAAAAAAACTACCTTTGCATCAACCTTAAACAATCTTTTTTACCTTAAGATTTTTTACCTGTAGAAACTCATAAAGGGAGCGACCGTGGTGGTTATCTCCCTTTGTTTTTTGTATCCACACAGACACATAATAAATCCTCGCGGCATACATTGTCGCGAGGATTTGTATCATATTGGTTTTGAATAGTTTATTATTGATGTTCGCTTGCGGTTTCTGTTGCGTTTGCCGGTATCGGAGCAGCTGTCGTGGCGCGGTATTTCGCTTCCCAGCCGAGAGCCGATGCTCCAAGCACAGCCGCGTCGCTCTCCTTCAGTTCCGAGAGCAGTATCTTGACAGTGCCCCGGAATACGGGGAACATATTGGCATCCATGGCGGCTTTGACCGGTTTGAGCAGGAAGTCTCCGCTCTTGGCAAGTCCGCCGAAAAGGATGATGGCCTGCGGCGAAGAGAATGAAACCATGTCGGCAAACGCCTCGCCCAGAATATTGCCGGTATACTCAAATATGTCCTTGGCAATCTTGTCGCCGGCAACGGCAGCGTCATATACGTCTTTTGAGGTGATGCTCTCGATGTCCATGCCGCGCAGCAGCGACGGCTCTGTGCGTATTTCCAGGAACTCACGAGCTGTGCGTGCCACACCGGTGGCCGAGCAGTAAGCCTCGAGGCAACCAGTGCGTCCGCAGCCGCATACACGTCCGTTGCGGCGTTTCATGATGACATGTCCCAATTCGCCCGCAAACCCGGTCGAGCCGTAGACCAGCTGCCCGTTGATGACGATGCCCGAGCCCACGCCAGTGCCGAGCGTTATCATGATGAAATCCTTCATGCCGCGAGCCGCGCCGTAGGTCATCTCGCCGAGCGCAGCCGCGTTGGCATCATTGGTGATTGCCACCGGTATGCCCGAGAAGGCGCGGCTGAGGGTGTCAGCAAACTGAACCGTGCCCCAGGGCAGGTTGGGCGGCGACTGTATTTCGCCGGTATAGTAGTTGGCGTTGGGTGCACCTACGCCGATGCCCTGTATTTTGTCCTGCGCGTCATTCGCTGCAAGCAGACGCTCGATGCCATCGTGCAGGTCAGCTATGTATTCGTCAAACTTCGGGTGTTTGAAAGTCTTGATGGAGTCGCTTGCCACGACATGACCACGGGCATCAACGATGCCGAAGACGGTATTGGTGCCGCCTATGTCAATGCCCAGTACATACGGTTTGCTCATAATGGTTTTTTCCTTTCAGTCAAGTGTTTCTTTTGCAGATTAATTGCCTTGCAATCAATTCAGGTTGCAAATATATGAATTAATTCCGATATGCCGAATACCGGCGGCGAAAAAAGCGGTCACTCGTAGCGCATGGCACGCGCCGGTGATATGCGCGACACGAAGCGCGAGGGGAGGAGCAGGGTCAGGAATATGACAGCAACTGTCGCTGCGTTGAGCAAAGCGAATGACTGCCAGTCGAGTGATACCGGCACAAAGTCGAAGTAGTAGGAGTCTGCATCGAGCGGTATGAAATGCGTTTTGTCCTGTATCACGAGCAGCGTTATCATCAGCGCATTGCCTATCATCAGCCCCCAGAGCGCGACCTTGATGGAGAGGTAGATGAATACGCGCCCGAGCGAACGGTTTGACATGCCGAGCGAGCGGACTATGCCGATAAACCGCGTCTTGTCGATGATGATGATCAGCATGCCTGAGATCAACGTGATGCATGCCACGGCAACCATGAGTATCAGCACCACTATCACGTTGGTGTCTAGCAGGTTGAGCCACTGGAAATAGTTAGCTCCCTGTACGTGTGCGTTCTCGGTCATATACGCCTTGTCAACCTTGCCGGCTGCCATTGCGCGAGCCAGCCGCGAGTGCAGGTCTACGGTGTTTTCGTCCAGACGCTTGAAGTCATTTGTCATGACCTTGATTGACGTGCCCTCAGTGAGGTTCAGCCCTGCAATGCCTTGAAGCAGCCGGATGTCGCCGAACATCAGTGCATCGTCATAGTTCTCGAAATGAGTGTTGAAAATCCCTGCAATGGCGAGTTTTCTCACCCGCACGTCGTCAGTAATGAAATATGTGTCTATCGAGCCGCCCACTTTCAGCCCTAGCTGGTCTGCTGCCATTTGCGAGACAATTACGCTGTCAGAGCGTTGCTGCCCTCCGAAGGCTGGCATCTTGCCGTCAACGAGTGAACCTTGCAGGAAATCCATGTCCGCGCCCTCGCCGAGACCGCGCAAGTACACCCCTTTGAAGTCACTCTCGGTCTTCAGTATGACAGGCATCGAGACTTCGAGCGAATATGATGTGATGTAGTCTGCGTCGTCAAGTATCCGGCGCAGGGCAGGGGTGAGCTGGACGATGTTGGCATCAGCGTCTGCCTCTGACTGTGCGAGGGAGTAGAGGGTTATGTGCGAATTGAAGCCGGTAATCTTGGCGGTGATTTCATTCTTGAATCCGAGCACTATTGCTATCGAGGCGAGCATCACGGCGATGGATATGGCGACAGCCGCGACTGCCACCTTGACAGCCGGGGTGCTTTTGTGGCCGGAGGACGACAGGGACAGCCGTCGGGATATGTACAGGGGGCAATTCATTCTGCTATTTATATGGAGGCATACGGCCTCGACACGAGTGCAAAAGTAGCAATTTTTTTTGTAATGCGTGGTCAGAGGCAAGCCCGTGGGCGCGAGCCGTGTATATTTATATGGTGTGGCAGAGATTTTTCCGTTGAAATTTTTTCTGTTAGCAGATTAATGACTAACTTTGCACAGGATAAGCGGGGCAGCCGTGCCAGCCATGGTTTCTCGTGTGTCCCATACAGCGGTTGAAGTCAAATCTCTGGCGTGCAAGCGAGAGGGAGAGGTGGCATCGCCGTATGTATGTGCATAGTTGGAAACAGACAAATCTATTATAAACCAAGAGCTATTTAATTATGGCAGAAAACACTGAAAAACTGTTTGATATGTTTCCGCCTATCTCCACTGAAGAGTGGAAGGCGAAAATAATCACCGATTTGAAGGGTGCCGATTTCGACAAGAAATTGGTATGGCGCACCAATGAGGGTTTCAATGTGCAGCCTTTCTATCGCGCAGAGGACATCGAGGGGCTCTATACGCTCGGCTCGATGCCCGGACAGTTCCCGTATGTCCGCGGAACACGCGACAAAAACACCTGGCTCATCCGCCAGCAGATCCAGGGCGAGACAGCGGAGGAGATGAACCGCAATGCCGTTCATGTGCTCGATCGCGGTGTTGACTCTCTCGGCTTCAAGCTTGACAAGGATTTCAACACTGCCGATTTCGCTGTGCTTTTCCGCGACATCGACCTTAAGAAGGTGGAAATCAACATCGACGCTTGCCCACTCTGCATTGAGAAGATTGCAGCCGGACTGGTAGAATATATCAACGCAAATGGTCTCGCCGACGATTTCCGCGGCTCGGTTGACTTCAACCCGTACAAGCGTTTGATCAAGCACGGTCTTCCTTTCCCGGAGGACATCTGCAAAGTGGCTATGCGTGTCTATGAGACCGTTAAGCCGGTCAAGGGCCTCCGTTGCTTTGCTGTAGACAGCTACATATTCTGCAACGCCGGCGCATACATCACCGAAGAACTCGCTTACGCTCTCTCTTGGGGCGCACAGTGGATGACTACGATGACCGAAGCCGGGCTGAAGCCATGCGAAGTGGCTGACCGCATCAAGTTCAACATGGGCATCTCGCCCAACTACTTCATGGAACTTGCCAAGTTCCGCGCTGGCCGTTTGCTGTGGGCTGAAACTGTCAAGGCTTACAACCCCTGCAACGAGGAGTGCTGCAAGATGATGGTACACGCCACGACAAGCCAGTTCAACCAAACCATATTTGACGCTCATGTCAACCTGCTCCGCTCTATGACAGAGACCATGAGCGCCGCTCTCGCCGGTGTTGACTCTATAGAGACACTGCCGTTTGACCTGCAGTACCAGAAGCCCGACGAGTTCAGCGAGCGCATCGCACGCAACCAGCAGCTCCTCCTCCGCGAAGAGTCTCATCTCGACAAGGTGGCAGACCCCGCCGGCGGCAGCTACTATGTGGAAGTGCTCACTGCCTCTATAGCGCAGCAGGCTTGGAAGATATTCAACGAGCTCGACGACCTCGGCGGATTTGACGCTGCCATGACTTCCGGTGAACTCCAGAAGCGCGTCAACGCTTCCAACGAGAAACGCCACACAGACGTGGCTCGCCGCAAGGAAATCCTCCTCGGCACGAACCAGTACCCGAACTTCAACGAGAAGGCTCTCGACAAGATCTCCAAGGAAAGCTGCGGCAAGTGCTGCGGCGAGAAGTGCGAGGGTGTCGAGGCTGTCAAGTTCGACCGCGCTGCAAGCGAGTTTGAGGCTCTCCGCCTCGCTACTGAGCGCAGCAGCAAGCGTCCGAAAGTGTTCATGCTCACTATCGGCAACCTCGCCATGCGTCTTGCTCGCGCACAGTTCTCGTCCAACTTCTTCGGATGCGCCGGATATGAGATTATCGACAACATCGGTTTCGACACTGTCAAGGCTGGTGTTGATGCTGCTGTCGAGAAGGGCGCGGACATCATCGTCCTCTGCTCAAGCGACGACGAGTATGCACAGTTCGCTCCCGAGGCGTACAAGGAAATCGACGGCCGCGCTCTCTTTGTCGTTGCCGGCGCACCCGCCTGCATGGACGAGCTCAAGGCCCAGGGCATCGAAGACTTCATCCATGTCCGCGAAAACGTGCTCGAGACACTCAAAGGGTTTAACGCTAAACTGCTTAAGTAAATCATGAAACCGAACTTCAAAGAAATCGATATAACAAAAGTGACATCTTCCGCAGCCGCCCCGGCTGTCAAGGGAGAGGATTGGCTTCCGGCAGAGCTTATTCCCATCAAGCCGGTATATACCAAAGAGGATCTCGAAGGTCTCGAACACCTCAACTATTCATCAGGTATCCCACCGTTCCTCCGCGGTCCGTACAGCGCCATGTACCCCCTGCGTCCCTGGACTATCCGTCAGTATGCAGGTTTCTCTACTGCTGCCGAGTCTAACGCATTCTACCGCCGTAACCTGGCTTCCGGACAGAAGGGTCTTTCAGTGGCATTCGACCTTCCCACTCACCGCGGATATGATGCCGACCATGAGCGCGTAGTAGGTGATGTCGGCAAGGCCGGTGTGTCTATCTGCTCAATTGAGGACATGAAAGTCCTCTTCGACGGCATACCCCTCGGCAAGATGTCAGTGTCAATGACCATGAACGGCGCAGTGCTTCCCGTTCTCGCGTTCTATATCAACGCCGGTCTGGAGCAGGGTGTTTCACTCGACCAGATGGCAGGTACTATCCAGAACGA